>JAFROU010000054.1 GCA_017429465.1 Candidatus Saccharimonadota bacterium | reverse complement strand
TGACCTTAGCAATAGTTGGGCGGGATTTGAAACGATTCTCAACCGTTTCACGGATCTTGACGTCTTCGATCAGCCAATTCTTAAAATCAGTCTTTTTGGTAAACCATTTAGAAGACCAATCCTTGCTGACTTGGAGACGGTAAGAGATGGGGTTAACCTTTTGTCCCATATTACTTTTTCTCCTTTTCGTCAGCTTTTTTATCGGCTGACTTCTTTACTTTTTCCTCGCCAGCAACTTCGACGAAAATGTTGCTAGAGACTTTTTCAAATGGAAGAGCACGACCGCGAGAGGCTGGAACGTAACGACGCATACGGGTACCGGCGGTAACTGAGATACGGGAGATGCGAATTGTCTTTGGGTCAATTGAAACGTTAGAATTATTCAACAAATTAGCATTGGCTGATTCGATAGCCTTTTTAACGGCACGCGCAGCGCGACGTGGAGTATTGTCAAGAATTACGATAGCATCTGCGACATAGCGATCACGCACTAGGCTAGCTACAATACTAGTCTTGCGTGGTTGGCTGTCGATGCCTTTTTCATAGGCGCGAGCAAAATGAGTAGTCATTAGTTATCTCCTTTCGCTGCGGCTGCCTCAGCGGCTTTCTTGCCACCATGGCGCTTAAATTTACGGGTAGGTGCAAACTCACCGAGTTTGTGACCGACCATGTTTTCGCTAATGAAAACTGGAACATGGACTTTACCGTTGTGAACGGCGATGGTGCGACCGACCATTTCTGGTGAAATAGTGGATTGACGAGCCCAAGTCTTGATTACGGTGCGATCTTCGGCGGAGAGAGCAGCTACTTTCTTCGCAAGCTTGTAGTCCACGAAAGGACCTTTTTTCAAACTACGAGACATAGATTACCTCTTTCCTTCGTGGCGACTGCGCACGATCATTTTATTAGTTTTCTTATTATGACGGGTACGATAACCGAGAGTGAGTTGACCCCATGGAGTGCGTGGAGCCTTACCAGATCCGTGACGACCACCATCACCACCACCGTGTGGGTGATCCGTAGCATTCATAACAACACCACGTACGGTTGGACGAATACCTTTACGGCGACGACGACCAGCAGCACCAACCTTAATATTTTGATGCTGAAGGTTAGAAACAACACCAATGGAAGCTTCGCAGTTGACGAGCACCTTGCGGACTTCGCCAGATGGCATCTTGAGGGTGGCATAGCCATCTTCTTTAGCCATGAGCTGTGCGGAAGAACCAGCGGCACGGACCATTTGAGCGCCGCGACCAGGGGTGATTTCGATTCCATAAACAAATGTACCAACTGGGATTTGTTCAAGTGGTAAGCGGTTGGAAGCTTCTACTGGAGCTTCTTCACCGGTCTTAAACTTAGTTCCTTTGACCATATTGGTATCGGCAGTTACATAATAATAGTTGCCGTTTTGATCCTTAACACGAGCGATACGAGCGCTACGATTTGGATCATATTCGATTTCCTCGACTGTTAAAGTGAGGTTCTTTGGTAGATTGTGGGTGAGTAAGCGATAATGGCGCTTGACACCACCACCACGATGACGAACAGTAATGCGGCCTTGATTGTTTTTGCCAGCATTCTGCTTCTTAGCTTTAGTCAAAGACTTGAGTGGTTTTTTGGTCGTGATTTGATCAAAATCCTGTGTCGTCTTTTGACGTTGGGCTGGAGTAGTTGGGCGATAAGCTTTAATACTCATTATTTATTCTCCTTGCTGGCATTCTTGTCGGCCTTCTTGGCAGCTTTTGCAGCCTTGGCAGCTTCCTTTGCGTCAGCTTCTTTTTTAACTTTCTTATCTTCTTTAGCTTCTTCTGGCTCATCAAAGACCTTGATTTTATCTCCTTCTTTGAGAGTGACGTAAGCAAATTTCTTATCTTGGCGGTGAGTAATGCCTGGATAAGCGTGTTTGCCGCGGCTAAAGCGGGTTGGTTTGCCCTTGCGAATTAAAATACGGACATCCGTAACAGTTACATTAAATTCTTTTTCAACTAGCTTAGCTACGGCTTGCTTTGATGCGTCACGATCAACTGGAAAGACATAGGTACGCTTAGTTTGTTCAGCGTAGGTCTTTTCGGTAGCGCGTGGTTCGAGCATATGAAGCACGATTGGTTGATTATTCTTGTCGGCCATTATGCTTCCTCCTTACCAAGTAGCCAGTTTTCAGTGGCTTTAAGTGCAGCTTCGCCAAAGACGATAGCGTCAGCATTCATAATGTCGAAAACGTTAAGGTAGGTGGCGCGCACGACTTTGAGATTAGCGATATTGTTCGTAGATTTAAGTAATTCTGGAGTCTTTTCAGCGACTACGGCAAGTACATACTTATCAGTAAGATTGAGCTCAGCGATTTTTTTAGCAGTGTCTTTAGTCTTACCAGTTGGCTTAAAGCTAATAACTTGTACTGCTTTTTCCTTGTTTTTAAGGCTAAGAGCTTGGCAGATAGCAACCTTTTTAGCGTTGCGGCTAAGTTTCTTAGTGAAGTTTTCTTCGCCAGTGCGACCAAAGGCGACACCACCATGGCGCCAGATTGGGTTACGAGTAGAGCCGAAACGGGCGCGACCGGTACCTTTTTGCTTCCATGGTTTTTTACCACCACCGCTAACCTCACCACGCTTTAAGGTTTTAGCGTGTGAGCTGCGGGAGTTTGCAAGATAAGCGTCATAAGCGGTCTTGATTAATTCATGATTTTCAACCTTGAGACCAAAGACGTCTTTATTCAATTTAACAGTAGTTGATTCAGCCATATTAGTCCTTTCCCTCCACCGTTACGATACCTTTGTTAGGACCTGGCACAGCGCCTTTTAGACCTAAGAGGTTGTTGTCTTTATCGATGTAAGCAACAGTGAGGTTTTTAACTGTGACTTGATCATGACCCATGCGGCCTGGCATTCTTTTGCCTTTAAAAACTTTTTGTGGATACATAGAGCCGATATAACCGACTTTACGGATGTCTCCTTTAAAACCGTGGGTATTGCGTGATTCTTGAAAGTTCCAGCGCTTGACTGTACCAGCAAAACCTTTACCTTTGCTAATACCAGTAACTGAGACTTTGTCGCCTAGTTTGAAGTTTTCGACGGTAAACACATCGCCAACTTTTACTTCTGGGACGTCTGCAGTGCGGAACTCTTTGAGGACCTTAGGGTTGATATTTTCACCGGCCTTTTTAACGTGGCCAGCAACCGACTTGCTCAGATTCTTACCCTGACCGTAACCAACCTGCACAGCGTTATAACCATCAGTTTCGATGGTTTTAATCTGAGTCACTGTGGCTGGGCCGGCCTGAAGGATTGTAACTGGTGTTACAACGCCATCACCACCGATGATCTGGGTCATACCAATTTTGGTGCCGAGAATGACTTGCATTCGTTTCCTTTCCCTTATTTTTTACATTAATAAACCTAGACTTGTGAGCAGTTTCCGTAGACTTACTCTTGCGTCTAGAGATGTATCTCTGTTATTAGAATATACGAGTTGAATTATATCATACTGAATACTGTTTTGCAAGGGATTTTATAGATAAAAATTATTAAGCTTCTGCTATAATATACATAGCTGGAGGTAATTATGCGTAAAACTGCGATTAATAGAGTTAAAAAGCATATTATCTATTTTGATTATCTTAGAATTTTTGCTATTTGTGCCGTAGTAGTCATTCACGTTGCGGCCCAAAACTGGTATGGTGCAAATATTTCATCAATGGAATGGGACATTTTTAATGTTTTTGATAGCGTAGTGCGCTGGGCTGTGCCTGTCTTTGTGATGATTAGTGGCGCCCTCTTTCTTAGTAAAGAACAGCCAATATCTAAACTCTATAAGAAAAATATCCTAAAAATCCTGATTATTTTGGCTATTTGGACGACCATTAATACCGTTTTTAAGGTACTAACTACACAAGGGTTTACGACAATTAAGGCCTTTATGTTAGATCTTGCCACTGGTCCAGTGCATCTCTGGTTCCTATATATGCTAATCGGTCTCTATATGGTTGTTCCGTTTCTTCAGCGAATTGTTACAGATCAAAAAACTATGAATTATTTTCTGCTTCTATCCCTGATTTTTGCTTTTACTATCCCAAAACTTATCTATATTTTTTCCATTTTTTCACCTCATATCGCTGAGATTATTACTAGCAAGATTTCCTTAATGCGGCTGGACATGGTCCTTGGTTTTACAGGATATTTTGTGTTGGGTTATAAGCTGAGCCAAATGACTTTAAAGTCGAATGCTCGCATTATTATTTATTTATTAGGGCTTTTTGGAGCAATTTTTACTATAGTGGCCACCATTTTGCTGTCTAACCATGATGGTTCTCCAAATGCCGAATTCTACGATAATCTTTCTCCTAATGTTGCCGCGATGAGCATCGCAGTCTTCGTATATGCTAAATACCATTTTAAACAGTCGCTGCGCTCTGTTAAATCTCGTAGGACATTAAGCTTGTTTGCTAGGTGTAGTCTCGGTGTTTATCTCGTTCACATGATGGTTCTAGACTCCTTTAGCTTAATTGGCTTAAATACGCTATCTTTTAATCCACTCTTTTCTGTTCCTGTTATCTCGTTATCTGTAATTATTGTTTCTTATGCTATTTCTATTATCCTCTATAAAATCCCTAAAATCGGAGAGTGGATTGTTTAATTATTGAATAGAAAAAGGCGGCCATTGCTGGCCGCCCCGGGGAGGTGTTTACTTTTTAAAAATGTACATGCTGATTTCGCCTTCTCCCTCCTTTTTGATTACGACGACATAGTCTTCATCCTCAAAGAGGTACGTATCCTCAGGATCCTTCCCGTTGTTGGTGACGAGGCCCCATTCGCCTTTGCCATTGGTTCCGATGGGAATCGGGCAGGCGTAGGGGTTGATCAGGTCGGTGATCTTGATGCGGGCGCCGTATTCGGCGTACTTGCAGTGCGGATTCAGGAACTTGAGCGTATATGCGATATCGAGTCCGAGAAATCCTCTGCATCCCTTGATAGCACCAGTGACGTAGCAGCCGTTGTAGTTGCAGCCGCCCTTGGTGTACACCATGAAACCGAGTCTGTCGCCGAGCAGCTGCTGCGTCTTTTCCCAGTAGGGATTGACCGCGGGCTGATCATGAAAACTGTTATTGGGGCAGAACCCTTCGTGTTCAAACATTGCCATTCTTGTGGCCTCCTCTTAATGTACTATGATCATAACGATCATGTACTTACATTATAGCATAAACACTTTATTTTGTCAATAATAGTTATATAATTTTCAAATCTATGCAAAAAATCTCCCCTATTTCTAGAGGAGATTAATTTTTGTTTATTTTTAGAGGTCGACTACGTCGTCTAATGTTGGCTCAGATTCCTCTTCTGTTGTTTTAGCAAGGTTGGTGACGATAGGGGTAACACCAGTACCTACAGGGATCTTGCGGCCGATAATAACGTTCTCTTTGAGACCACGGAGATGATCAACACGTCCATTGATGGCAGCATTAATCAAAACGCGAGTGGTATCTTGGAATGACGCGGCTGACAAGAAGGAATCGGACCAGATAGAAACCTTAGTAATACCAAGAAGCATATTGCTAAAGGTAGCTGGTTCTTTCCCTGCGGCGATGAGTTCAGCATTTTCGGCCGTAACGGCGGCTTTACTGACTACATCACCAGAAACGAAGGTGGAATCGCCTGACTCATCGATAGTCACGCGGCTAAACATCTGACGAACAATGATCTCTAGATGTTTGGCTGAGATTTCATGGCCTTGCGCGGCGTAAACCGTAAGCACATCGTTCATAATGTAACGAGCAGTGGCCTCTTCTCCTTTGTATTTGAGAAGATCTTGCAAGTTAAGAGAACCAGAGGTGATACGATCGCCAGCGGAGACGGTGTCGCCACTCTTAACGAGAAGTTCAGCATCTCCAGGAATTTCGAGACGAACTGGGCTACCAGCAGCTGCGACCAAGATGATTGCGCCTTCAACTAGTTGAGCATTAGCATCAAAGGTTGCGATTAATGGATCAGCGCCCTTGGCTTTAGAAGCGATGACGTCACCAGTTTTAACAGATGCACCATCTTTAACTTTGGCTTTACGGCCTCCAAGTTCGACGCGTACAGTTTGACCAGCTTGTGGGGTAATAGTTACCACATAATGGTTACCATCTTCCCATTGCTCAATCGTACCGTCAATTGGAGAAACCCAAGCTTGACCTTTAGGGGTGCGGGCTTCAAGAAGCTCCTCAACACGTGGAAGACCACGAGCGATAGCACCAGAGCCTGCCACACCAGAACCGTGTTTAGTATCGAGTGTAAGCTGAGTGCCTGGCTCACCAAGTGACTGAGCGGCGATAACGCCAACTGGTTGATTTGCGGCTACGAGTTCGCGAGTAGACATATCTACACCGTAAGCCTTACGTGGGACACCATCGACGGCTTTAGTAGTAAGGACAGATTGAATCTTAACGGCTTCAATTTTATCGTCTTCGGCGATTTGTTTAGCAACTTCAAGGGTGATTAACTCGTCGGCACCAATATAGCCCGGGACAGCTTCAGCTGTATAGCGACCGGCAATCCAGTTTGTAAAGCTGGTACCAATCTCTTCAACTTCGCTTTTATGGACTAGATAACCTGGGTCTTCGGCAACTTCATCAGTAGTGAAGACATCTTGAGCGACGTCGACCAAGCGACGAGTGAGATAACCGGAGTCGGCAGTACGAAGAGCCGTTGACACCTGACCTTGACGAGCACCACGGGTGGCGATAAAGGATTCGAGCGTGTTAAGGCCTTTCTTGTAAGATGACTTAACTGGGAGCTCGATTTCGTTGTTATTAATATCGACCATGATACCAATTTCGGCAGAAGCGAGCTTAATGTTGGAAATAGAACCACGAGCACCGGAGTTAACCATTACAGCGATGTCGGTATCCATTTCAGCAAGCTTACTCTTAAGGAAATCTGAAATCTTCTTATCGATATCACGCCAGTTAGCAACGGTGAGTTTGTAACGTTCCTCTTCTGTAACCAAACCTTGGTTGAATTGATCCTGAATCAGAGCGGTCTTAGCATCACCTTCAGCGAGGAAGTCGTCAATCTCTGGGTAGGTTGGGTAATCGTCCTTAGCGGTTGAAACAGAGGCAATCGTCTCATACTCGAAAGCGAGATCCTTGACGGCATCTGCAGTCTTAACGGTCATGTCGGCACCATAGATATCAAAGATGTCGGCCATAACTTTCTTAAGTTGCTTGCTGGTTTGGACGTTGTTATCGTATGGATAATCGTCTGGAAGAATCTCGTTGAAGATTACACGACCAAGGGTAGTATTGCGAATTTCCTTCTTTGTAAAGACACGAATAGGAGTTTGCAAGGCAATCAGACCGTGGTCATAGGCCATTTCAGCTTCATAGACGGAGCTAAAGGCCTTGACGTGTTCCGTATCAGTGCCTGGCTTGTCATAGGTGAGATAGTAAATACCTAGAACTACGTCCTGATAGATAGCGAGCACTGGAGCGCCATCGGCCGGCTTCAAGAGGTTCTTGTCGGCAGCCATTAATTCGCGGGCCTCAGCCTGAGCGTCATCTGATAGTGGTAGGTGAACGGCCATCTGGTCACCATCGTAGTCGGCGTTAAAACCAGAAGCTACGAGTGGATGAAGCTGGATAGCTTTACCATCGATAAGCTTTGGTTGAAAAGCCTGGACGGATAGGCGGTGTAGAGATGGAGCACGGTTCAAGAGAACATATTTACCTTTAATTACCTCGTCTAGAGCATCCCAAACCACTGACTCGCCAGCTTCAATCATACGGGCGGCAACGCGGATGTTATTTGCGTATTCGTTAGCCATGAGCCAAGAAACGACGAATGGTTTAAAGAGTTCAAGTGCCATCTGTTTTGGTAGACCACATTGGTTGAGTTTGAGTTCTGGGCCGACCACAATTACGGAACGACCAGAATAGTCAACACGCTTACCAAGCAAGTTCTGGCGGAAGCGACCCTGCTTTCCTTTTAGGAGGTCAGACAAGGATTTAAGCTTACGACGACCATTTTGAGAGTTGGCAGAACGCGAACCATGAGCAGCCGAATTATCAATCAGTGAGTCGACAGCTTCCTGGAGCATGCGCATTTCGTTGCGGCAGATTACTTCTGGAGCGTTTAAGTCGAGCAATTTCTTAAGACGATTATTGCGGTTAATCACACGGCGATAAAGGTCGTTCAAATCTGAAGTCGCGAAACGACCGCCAGGAAGAGCAATCATTGGGCGTAGATCTGGAGGGATCACTGGCACGACGGTAAGAACCAAGTCATTTGGTTTAATACCGGCAGCTTGCATACCTTCAAGCACTTTGAGTCTCTTAACGAGTTTCTTTTGACGTTGACCTTTAGCGTTTTCGGCTTCTTCGTGAAGATTATTAATTAGAAGATCAAGATCAATTTCGTCGAGCATTTGTTTGATAGCGGTACCACCCATGCCAACGGTAATTAAATCTTCATAACCTTCTGGTAGGTTGCGGTAATCAATTTCTGAGATTACAGCGCCTTTATTGAAGCCTTCGAGAGCACCTTTCCTAGCAAGATAGTCAGATTCAAGTTCTTCGAGTTCTTTTGATTGTTGTTCGGCAAGGGCCTTAACATCTGCGCCTTCAACACTTGCTTCTTGTTCGTAACGCATTCTAATAGCGTCACGAGCAGCATTGGTCGAAGCTTCGAGATCTTGCAAAGTCTTAGCGATTTCTTCGGCTTTAACGTCAGTTATGAGGTAGGTAGCAAAATAGGCTACTTTTTCTACATTCTTAACAGTTAAATCGAGTAATAGGCTAATAGCGCTAGGCATACCACGCATGAACCAGATATGAACTACTGGTGCAGCAAGGGTAATGTGGCCCATACGTTCACGACGGGCGATAGATTTGGTAATAATATTGCCTTCCTTATCTACAGCCGCTTCGCGAGAACGAACGCCTTTTAGTTTTGAATCGTGCGGGTTAATATCTTTGACTGGACCGAAGATCCTTTCGCAGAATAGACCATCACGTTCTGGTTTCTGAGTACGATAGTTGATTGTTTCTGGTTTCATGACTTCGCCATAGCTCCAGTTGAGGATATCCTCTGAGCTGGCTACTGAAACACGGATTGAGTCAAAATCGCTTGCGCTGATAAAATTATCCATCCACGCCATGATTAAAGCTCCTCTCCGAGATCGACGGTTCCATCGTCATCTCCATCTGTTATATTAATCCCGGCGTCTTCAAGCATTTCTTCAGCTTCACTACTGTCTAGGTCAGTGATTTCTGGTTCAGTTTCAGCCTTATGTTGAGCGTAAATTGATTGGTCATCTTTATCCTTTTCAATTTCGCGGGATGTTTTTTCAATGACGTCACTGGCATCATTAGACTCACCATGATCAAGCAAATCAACCTTAAGACCTAGACCTTGAAGCTCTTTAACTAAGACGTTAAAACCTTCTGGGAGCTTTGGCCCTTCGATTGGTTCGTGCTTAATAATTGATTCGTAAGCCTTAGCACGTCCGTAGACATCATCGGATTTGATTGTGAGCATTTCTTGCAGGGTAGTGGCGGCGCCATAAGCTTCAAGAGCCCATACCTCCATTTCCCCGAAGCGCTGACCACCGTTTTGGGCTTTACCACCAAGTGGCTGTTGAGTAACCATGGTGTAAGGACCAGTGGAGCGTGCGTGAATCTTATCTTCAACCATGTGGTGAAGCTTAATCATATGCATCACGCCAACGGAGGTTCTTTCGTTAAATGGTTCGCCAGTTAGACCGTCGTAAAGTTGGACGCGTCCATCTCGAGCGAATTTAGCTTTTTCTAGTTCATCTGAAATAACTTCGTCTGGTACACCGTTGAATGATGGGGTAGCAACTTTGTATCCTAGAGCACGTGCAGCCATGCCAAGATGAGTCTCAAACAACTGTCCGAGGTTCATACGGGAAGGCACGCCCATTGGTGAAAGGATAATATCGATTGGAGTACCGTCAGCCATAAATGGCATGTCTTCAACTGGCAAGACACGAGATACTACACCTTTGTTGCCGTGACGACCAGCGAGCTTATCGCCGACGCCGATTTTACGCATTTCAGCAACAAATATTTTAATTTGCATCAAGACCCCAGCTTTTAGATCGTGACCCTGTTCACGAGTGTAAACGCGGACGTCAACTACCTTACCAGTGGTCGAGCCATTCATACGAACAGACGTATCGCGAACGTCTTTGGCTTTCTCACCGAAGATGGCGCGAAGCAAACGTTCCTCAGAGCTGAGCTCTTGTTCGCCTTTTGGCGTAATTTTACCGACGAGAATATCGCCAGGAGAAACTTCTGAGCCAACTACTACGATACCGTCCTCACCAAGATGGCGAAGTGAATGTTCAGAGACGTTTGGAATATCGCGAGTAACTTGTTCTGGACCAAGCTTGGTTTCACGAACTTCTACATCAAAGTCTTTTATATTAATTGAAGTGAGTTCATCGTCTTCAACAAGGCGGTTAGAAATAACAATAGCATCATCCATGTTGTAACCACGCCATGGCATGAAGGCTACAAGTAAATCTTTGCCTAGTGCGAGTTCGCCATTGTTGATGGAGGCGCCTTCGATTAGGATGTCGCCTTTCTTAACAGTGTCGCCACGTTTGACTTTGGTGCGTTGGTTGTAACAACGATCATCGTTGGTCTTCTCAAAGTGGACGAGTTTGTATTCTTTATCGCCAGTTTTATCATAGGTTACGATAATGGATTGGCCATCAGATTTCTTTACTACGCCCTTACCTTCAGCAACCACGAGTTGTGAAGTGTTGCGAGCGACTTCACCTTCGATACCAGTACCAACGACAGGGTTGTCAGTCTTTAGTAGTGGAACTGCCTGTTTCTGCATGGCGCAAGCCATGAGAGAGCGGTCAACACGGTTTTTCTCGACAAATGGAATAAGGCTGGCGGAGACACCAAGAATCTCTTTATGTGCGGCATCAACGTGTGTCACTTCTGAGGCTTGGACCTGGACTGGAGCTCCGTTCTTACGGGCAGAGACCCAATCTTCCATAAATTTACCATCTTTGTCTAGTTTAACGGAGGCGTCAGCAATAACCATGTCATTTTCTGCGGAAGCATCTACATAGATAACTTCGTTAGTGACTTTACCGTTTTTTACTACACGATATGGTGCTTCGATGAAACCATATTCATTAATACGAGCATAGGTTGCAAGGTTAAGCACGAGACCGACGTTGCCACCTTCTGGCGTTTCTACGGTACAAATACGGCCGTAATGAGTTGGGTGAGCATCGCGGACGTCAAAACCAGCACGTTCACGGGTGAGACCACCAGGTCCCATCGAACTTAGGCGGCGCTTATGCGAAAGTTCAGAAAATGGGTTGGTTTCGTCCATCAACTGTGAAAGTTGAGAGCTGGCAAAGAATTCTTTTACAGCCGCAACAACTGGGCGAGAGTTAAGTAATTGTGAAGGTGTGACTTCTTCTGGATTAGCCATCGACATACGGTCGAGGATGTTGCGTTGTAGACGAAGCATACCTAGACGGAATTGACGTTGAACCAATTCGCCGACTAATTTAACACGACGGTTAGCGAGTGAATCGATATCATCGGCTGGCTCTTGCGTATTATTAAGACGGATAATCTCGCTGATAATAGCGATTAAATCTTCCATCTGTAGCGTGCGGTGCGCGTTATCATTCGGCGTATCAAAGCCAAGGCGTTGATTGATCTTAAAACGACCAACACGAGAATAATCATAGCGTTTGTAATCAAAGAAGGTACGTTCGATCATTGATTTTGCGTTCTCGACGGTGGCGAGATCACCTGGGCGAAGACGACGATAAACCTCGAGTAAAGCTTCAGCTTTAGTACTGGCTGGATCTTTATCAAGAGTAGCGTCAATATATTTGATTTCTCCGGTGTCAACTTTAGCAAAGGCTTTCTTAATTTCAGAATCCTTGCTCATGCCAAGGGCACGGAGGAAGGTTGTGACTGGCACCTTGCGGCGGCGGTCGATTTTAATATTGATTGAACCGTTAGTGGCGGTTTCAAACTCAAGCCAAGCACCACGGCCAGGGATCACCTTAGCACCATAGTAGCGGCGGAGACCGATTGTATCGGCAGTAAAGAACACGCCAGCTGAACGAATCAACTGAGAAACGATGACGCGTTCCGTGCCATTAATAATAAAGCTAGCACGATCTGTCATCCATGGGTAATCGCCAAAGAAGATGTCTTGTTCTTTGACTTCTCCGGTAATTTTATTGGTCAGCTCGACTAGCACATGCAAAGGTGCTTCGTAGGTGGCTAAATTGTATTTAGCTTCACGCTCGGTTTCGGCTGGCTCTTTAAAATAATAGTCTTTAAATCGTAAAGACAACTTCTGACCGGTGTAATCGTCAATCGGGTTTAGCTCGTTGAAGATTTCACGGAGGCCTGACTTTACGAAGTCTTCCCAACTATCCTTTTGATGTGCAATCAAATCAGGTATTGGGAGAGCTTGGTCGCCTTCAGTGAAGAACACACGGCTACCACTCTTCTGTTTTGTACTCACAGTTACCTCTTAAATTAGTGGTTGATAATAGATTAGCGCCGAAGATTACTGACGTACTTTTGCCCCATAAACTCGCCATGTTTATAGTGCTACCAAAAATACGGCACACTGCTTCTTGAGCTTAATTTTAACCCCGTTTTTGCCTATAGTCAAGCATAATTGTTAATTATTTTCACCAAAAAACCACCTAGCGGTGGATTTTTAGCCATAATAAACTCTCAACGTATGAATGGATTTTCAAGCTAAACTCGCAGTTTTGCTTACGTTTAATTATACATTATAGGGCTCTATTGTCAAGTACAAAAAATGCCAATTTAGTCTTAAATCGGCATTTTTTACACAGGTTTTAGATGTCTAAATCGTCAAGGTCAGCAAGCTCTGCGCGAGTCTTTTCAGCAAGGTCGCTTTCTGGAGCCTCCATCACGGTGCTTTCGCCTTTTGGTTCAGTTTCGGCTGGAGCTTCTTCGTGGTTTTCGTGCTTTTCACCTTTGTTTTTTGGTTCATAATTGTCCGTATTGACGATTTTAAGGTTGTAACGGGCATCGTTTTTGGTACCTAGCGCGCGCAAAAGTGTGCGGAGGCTTTGGGCAGTAGCGCCACGTTTGCCGATTACACGACCAACGTCTTCTGGATCTACGGTGAGGGATAGGAGGACGCCTTTTTCATCGATAGTGCGGTCGACGCTGATTTTATCTGGATTGTTAACGAGAGTTTTCACGATGTACTCTACGAATTGTTGGTCAATAGTTGCCATTTCTGGTTCTCCGTTTGGTTTATATAATATATATTATATCACGTCTTGCTAATGATTTAATACACTTCTGACAAATAGCCACCTAGACTACCGCTGAGATAATCATAAATGCCGCTATAGCCGTTGACATAGGTAATATCAATTGATGCAGAAGCGTAAGTTGAAGTACTGACATTTGACAGTGTTATTGAGCCTGAGAAGTCTTGTGAGTTACAGTGAGTTGAGTCCCAGGTACTCACATCGCAGGTGGCCGAGAATGATCTAGATGTACCACCAATATTTACTGTAGCACTGAAGTAAATTGTATCCGTGGTGTAATATGGATCCTCGGCCGAGAAATATAGATCGAAGTAGACCGTATTCGATCCAGCAGTAGTCTGGTGGACTGTTAGGTCGGCGTAGGCCGTCCTTGTGCCATTGTAATTGCCAGTACCATAGAAAGTATTGCTGCCAGTATACTGGAGTGGGTTTGACGAAGCATTCTGAGACCAATTGGCAGTTAAGGTAACTGTGCCGCTAGCGTTACGTAGATTCATCACGTTGGAGAAAGTCGAGCCGACGGTAGTATCGGTAAATGTATATGATGACGCTGTTGTTGAGAGTGAAGACGAACTATTTTCATACCAGATGTAGTGTACGTCTCCGGACGTCATATTGGTAGCTGTCCAACCAGTAAATGTATAACCAGATCGTGTTGGTGTACTAACTGTACACCATCCGCCGTAGTTGCACGATGTTGGCGCATAGGTGCCACTATAGCCGCCGTTATAGTTATATGAAATATTGAAGGTCACAACTGTTTTTGTAAGAGTGACCGAGAATGAGCCAGTAGCATTAGTAGATGTTAAGAATTTAGCACCATAATAGTATTTGACTCCGGCCGTGAGGTTGTAGGTGACTTTGAATTGAAGATTACCGGCTGAGTCATCATCATAAGCAAGTTGGTTAAAGTTAGAATCGTAAATATAGCCATAGGTATCTGTTGACGTACCAGACGAGATGAAATCGTACGAGCCAGATGTGGACGGCGTGAAGTAGAAGTAAACTATCTCATTTTGCTCATCAATATTGACGGTGTATGTGCCATTTTCTGTCATACCAACCGCATTCTTCGAAAGCCCAACGTAGAAAGTACCAGTCGTTGCATTTGA
>JAFROU010000053.1 GCA_017429465.1 Candidatus Saccharimonadota bacterium | reverse complement strand
GACAACTGCAACACCAAACTTACTATAAACGGACCAGTATTTGCTAAGAGATTAGTCACTAATCGTACCGCCAATGGTGATCCTGGTGCAAACACTGGATTCATTGCTGCAGAAGTCTTTAATCTCCCGTCCTATACTTATTACTGGGCATATACTCGTGCATCTGACGAATCTCAAGCATACGCAACCTATATAAGGGAGATGGCACCAAGGTATTAATATGAAGTGGGCAAAAAAACTGTTCAAAAAAGAACATAAACGTGGTTATACTTTAGTCGAGATAAGCCTATTTCTAGGCATTACGATGTTTATTGTAGTTGCTTTTATGGCTACCACTGGCCCAACTATTAATCGCCAACGCTACAATGATACAATTAATGACTTCGCAGAATTCTTGCGCGGCGTCTACTCTGAAACAGTCAACGTCCAAAATGAGCGTATGTTCTATCTAGGGCAGAATGATTACTGCTCAATCGCAGACGCTGCTGATATTGGTGGGCGCATCAGAACTGACGTCAATGATCCACTAAAAGATTTAGGTCGTTCACGTTGTGCCATCTATGGTAAATTAATTACCTTTGGCGAAAATATGACGAGTGAATACACGGTTCATACTTATGATGTTGTTGGTCGTGCGGTCGAACACACCTCAGAGCTCAACGATATGAGTACGCTTGAAGCCCTCGCCTACGTTAAAGCCGACGTTGTATCAGTCAGAAAGCTAGAAGGAAAGGACACTTGTAAATATGCTACCACTGGCACTGGAGAATTTCATAATCTACAATGGTTAGCCCAGGTAGAAGATGTTGACAAGGATCTATTATTTAAGGGAGCGATTCTCATTATTCGCTCGCCAGCCTCTGGTACGGTTCACACCTATGTTACCGGCAATAAAACCTCCACGTTTAGTCCAATATCTATGAATATTCAACAGCTACTATTAATTGACACCTCGTTAGTTAGTTGTACAAATATGTCTGGTGCTCAAAATCAAGCCAAGAATATGAATGCTTCACTCATGAAATTCCTCTCTGAGAATCGTTTCAAAGCAGAAGATCTCTCGCTTTGTATTGATTCGGCTGATGCCTCAGCTGTTGGCAACCGCCGTCGCGAGGTGCGTATCAAAAAAGATGGTCATGGCCAAAACGCAGTTGAGTTAATTGATCTAGATGTGGAAGGAGAGGCACGATGCAAAAACTAACTAACCGTAAAGGCTTTACGTTAGTAGAGCTCTCAATCGCCACTGCCTTTCTTTCAATTTTGCTCGTCACCCTAGCGCTCATCATCATTAATATTATTAACATGTATAATAAAGGCTTAGCCCTAAAATACATCAACTCAACCGGACGCGAATTAATTGATAGTTTTACCACCTCTATCGCTTCCGCTCCAACTAAAGATTTAACATCATCCTGTATCGAATTTTATAATTACAATACCGTAGCTTATAACAAGTGTATCGCCGACGAAGGCTATAAGTATGTCTACCATCAACGCACTGCCAATGTTTCAATTGGCGGGGCGCCATCTGTAAACGTGCCAATCTCTGGCGCCTTTTGCACTGGCTATTATTCTTATGTTTGGAATACCGGGTACCTCTTTAACAAAGAAGATTATCAAACATCCGCTCCAGCTGCTAGTCTAAAATATACCTATAATGGCGTTACTAAAACCATTAATAACTTCCGTCTGCTTCGTGTAGCCGATCCTTCACGCTATATTTGTGCATCCCAAGTCAACAGCAGTTACGAGTTTACCTTTACCTCTGCTTATGACACTACGCAATCAAGATATAGCCTTTCAGCTGAACCATATGAGCTTCTCAATAAAGACGGCTACAATAACCTAGCAATCTTTGATTTCAAAGCTTACCCACCAGCCCAAAATAATACCAGTAAGCAAATCTTTTATCCAGCAACCTTTACCTTAGCGACCATCAGCGGTGGTATCAATATTGCCGCTCAAGGTGATTACTGCATCATGCCGCAAGGTATCGATACAGATTTTTATTATTGTGCCATCAACAAATTTAATTTCGCAGCTCGCGCGATAGGAGAACAAAATAATGAAGAGAGCAACAACATCTAAACCTAAGACTAAACGTGGTGTCGCATCACTTTACGTAGTGATTTTTGCGTCAATCCTTCTTGGCATCATTACGCTTAGCTTTATTCGCATCATTCTTTCGGAAGTGTCAAAAACTTCAAATGATGACCTCTCTCAGTCTGCCTATGATTCGGCACTTGCGGGCGTAGAAGATGCTAAGGCGGCAATGATAAAGTATTACGACTGTGTGGCGCAAGGCCAAACAGCAGCTAGCGGGCTTACAGACGATGGCAATCTCTCCTGTGGCGAAATCATCTGGCTTTACAATAATTATGGTCAAAGTTCAGAGAATAAAATCAGCTGCGACACAGTTAGCGCAATGCTCGGACGAAATGGCACCAACGGCAATCATGGTGAAGTTGTAATCGAGGAAACTGGTGATTCTGACGCAAATAACAATATGTATCAGGCTTACACCTGCGTTAAAGTTACTGACCGAACTGAAGATTATCGTTCTTATCTTGGCTATCAAAACACCGTTCGTATTATTCCACTAAAAACTGATCCGGGTGTTAACGTCACGGGCGTAAAGCTAGGCTGGTATTCCTCTAATAATGGTACTTCTTATAATTATGCCAACAAAGACGGGTTCAACTCACTTAATAACTCAAATGCTGCTACTCCACCAACCATCTCAGTTCAGTTGATTCAAGCTGGACAAAAATTCTACCTAGCAGAATCAGATGTTAGCTCTAGCAACGCCACTGATCGTGGTACTGTCTTCCTAGTTCCGCATAATGGAGAGGGAAAGACCGTTATTGAAGGCAAACACTTTATTGCCAGTAATGATAAAACACCAAAGAATGGCGACAATTCCAATGGCAACGCGTTATTTGCCGTTAACTGCCCAGCCAACAGTGATAAAGAGTTTGCCTGTAATGTAGTCCTTAGATTTCCAAAGGCTCTCATGAATGGCTCTGCAGCTAATCCAAACTATACTTCTGATCTTAATTACTTAGTTATTACTTTGCCATACAGCCAACCAACCACAGATTTCTCAGTTAGTCTTTGTACCGATAATAACTGCAATAACACTACCGACTTTACCGGTGTGCAAATCGCAGTTGATTCCACCGGTCGTGCTAACGACCTCTATCGCCGCGTCGAAACGCGTGTTGAACTTGCCGATATCTACTTCCCATACCCACAATTCGCCGTCCAGCTCGGTGGCGAAGGCGAGGATACCCTTAACAAGAATTTCTGGGTAACTCGTAATTGCTGGACCGAAAACGGTACTTGTCCAAACTCTGGATTCATTAATAATTGACAAAATACTCCCCACGATGTATAATAAGCATACCTTTATTAAGGATGCTATCGCGGGGTAGAGCAGCCTGGTAGCTCGTTTGGCTCATAACCAAAAGGTCGTTGGTTCAAATCCAACCCCCGCCACCAAAATGACGTCATAATTGCCCCCCCAATTGTGGCGTCATTTTTTAATCAATAAATTCTTTCTTGCGACTCTTATGCTTAATCATAATCAAAACGATGGCCAGTGCAAACAAGAAAGCGACTAAAAGCAAAAACCAAAGAGGACTAACAAACACAATCTTTTCTACTGTCTTTACTTCATCCAGAACGCTCACCGTCATTTTTACCTTAAAGATACCTAGCTTTGGCGTGTTATCCCAAGTAAGAGTATTATAACGAGATGAAACAGGCAAAACGACTCTCTCATCATTTTTTTCGTTATTTTCATAAACTTTTTTGCCAGTGATTAAATTAGATATCTCCAGTTTAACTCCAGCTGTATAGTCAATATTACCAGTGTTCTTTGCCGTGTAACTAGTAGTGATTGGGGAATTAATATACCAATTACGTATATTTACATCTGTAATTTCTCCCTCTTCACGTGTCTCACCGGAAACTTGCGCATAAAGTAATAATCCGACCCTGCCCACTGCCTGCACAAATTTTTCACCCTTATCTTCGTTAATGGCCTGGACCATTAAAGCGCAATATTGGCCTCCCGCTGGGACATCCTCCGGCACTTTAATCAAATAATTAATCCTTTTTCGTCCACCGACCGTTATTCTCCCAACTTTTTCTTCAAACGATACCCACTTATATATTTGAGTAAAAGTTGAGGCATGCTCAACTACAAAATCTGGATTATCATAATTATCATCATTAATAATGTATGGCACCGCAGCTAGTTCATAAGAATAATCGATGTTGCCAGTGTTTTGGAGAATGAAATATCCAGAATACGATTTCCCCGGATCCATTTCAATTCGTTGAGTAGCAGGGGTAATCTGAATAATCAAATGGTCCTCAGCAAATACCTGATTACTCAAAAACAAACCGGTAACAATAGTTAAAACTAGACCTAACAAGCATTTCAAGCGCACTCTATCTCTCCACTTTATAATCCTATCTTATCTTATAGAGCACAAAAAAGCAACCACGAGGGTTTTTGTTATCTCACTGTAGCTGTATAGACCACAGTATCAGTATAAGTACCAGCTGCCTGGCTACTTGAAGAAGCCACGCCATAATAAATCTTGGTAGCTTGAGCTGAACTAGAATAAGAATTAGACGAAGCAATTGTTGCAGCCGCACCAGTGCTAATAGGCACCGCCAACCAATTTGTATTAGAGCCAACTCGGTATCCCCAAGCTGAGGTACCAGCTGTAATAGTAGTAGATGCAGTTGCTGGGATGTTATTAGTAGCAGATGAAACTAGAGCGTTATTAGTATCATTATCGATCAAAGTCAAGGTGTAGCCAGTAGAACTGTTAGTAGTCACAGTAGCAGTCGTATAAAAACCGTTTGAGTCAGTGCCTATTACGGTGCCATTGGTAGTTAGGGAAGAGCTAGAGACGCTATTTGTATTAAGTTCCAAACTGATAGTGGCAGCCACAGTGACATTAACGGTCACATTAGCCGTATTATCGGCGTAAGTTGATAAAGGCAACAATAAAACGGATCCACCAACAATAACTCCAGTTAGTGCTAAGATTTTTAATGCTAATTTTTTCACAATTACCTTCGTAGATTGTTAATTTTTTGACCTATTTACACCACTATCGTAACAGAAACGTAAGCATTATTCAAGAGCTATTTTATCGTTTTCGCTAGTTTTCTGGCAGCCACCTTAATGATATCGCTCCAGCTAGAAGCAACATGAGGAGTGCTCGCTATTTCTACCACTGTTAAATCGTGTCGCATTGCGAGAGCTATCTCTTGAATAATTAAATCAGCATTAGGAGCCATCACGGTTGCCCCTAAGATTTTTCCTTGGCGATCAGCTAATAATTTTACGAAACCACCCTTAAAGTCTTCAATATTCGAAACCATTACAGTTGAAAGGGAAACAACCACCTTTTTAAATTTGTGGTCTCGTTTCAAACAATCATCCTCAGTCACGCCAACTGTTGCAATCTGCGGAAAGGTATCAGTTACTCTTACAAAACCAGTGTGATTAACCGAATTGCGCGAGCGGTTGAGCAGATTTGCTGCTGCGAGAGCACCTTCGTAAGCTGCCTTTTCGGTTGAACTGTCACCACCCAGGATATCACCGGCCGCCCAAATGTGACGTGCTGAAGTTTGTAAGGTACGGTCTACCACTAATCCGTAGCGATCAACTTTTATTCCAGCCTTATCTAAACCTAAATCTAAGTTTGGACGAGAACCCGTAGCGAGTACAATCGCATCTACCCTTACGGCCTTTTCTTGACCATCTCTCAAAAACACCACACGCTTACTTACGGCATCTTGCTCAACGCCAATCACGCGCGATTCAGTCAAAACCTTAATTCCAAGCTTTTTATTGAAGAACTGGTCCATAACCTGGCCAACCTCTTCATCTTCGTGCGGCAACAAGCGCCCAGCAATCTCTGCAATTAGCACTTTAACACCTAGCTCAGCATAATACTGCGCAATTTCACAGCCAGTTGAACCACCACCAACCACCATCACAGCCCTTGGTAAACGGTTTAAACTATAGGCCTGGTCGGGCGTCAAACATTGTACTTTTTCAATACCGGAAATACCATTCGTGTCTAGGTGTGCACCTGTTGCTAGTAGAAATCTGCCACCACGAATAGTTTGTGAACCAACTGTTATTTCAGTTGGACTAACAAATTGCGCATAACCGTGCAGACAAGTAATTCCGGCTTCTTCAAAATCTTTTTTACTATTGCCACCAGCCTTGCGAATAACAGTATTTTGCCAGTTTACGGCTGTTGGATAATTATAGCGCAAGTTTGCCGAAGATAATCCAGTCTTGGCGTTTTCAATAGCTCTGGCATAAGAATGAGAAAAACTTAAAGCGGTTTTCGCCGGCACATCACGATAATTTAGATTTGTACCACCCCATTTATCGGCTTCAACAATTGCGGTTTTAACTCCGGCTTCCGCGGCCATAAAAGCAGCTGCCGAACCTGCTGGTCCGCTACCAATTACAATATACTCATAATCAAACTTTTTCCCCATATAAATAATTATAACACACTTATGGTTGTAACTATTTTTAAAACCATTTTATACTCGCGACATGCCAAATAATCCACCGAACATTCGCATTAAAGCCATCAATCCTGGATACACTGTCGATGGCCAATCCAACACTAACGAATTCATCGAACTAGAAAAGCTCGATGAGTCGCCTATTTCACTTGCCGACCTACTGATTATCTATACTAATACGTCAGGGAATAATATTAGTCTCTACGCTTTCCCTGCAGATAGCTCGATGGTCGGACCAAATCTCCTCCTTCGTCTCGCCAGCTCCTCCTCCTCAGAGCTGGCAGACGCCACATATTCCACCCAGCTCGCACTTAAAGCTGGTCCATTGCAGTTAGTATATAAAGACCAGATTATCGATAGTATTTGTTGGAATAATGAAGAAGGTTGTAACGCTGCCTTTAATAGCAAAAGTCCTACAACTCTTGTTCGCAATACTGAGACTGGTACTTTTGAACACCAGACTGACTATATACCTGCTTTTGACCCACTTAATCCATCGCTTAAGGTAGAGCCAGACGAAACGCCAATTGTTAGCCAGTGTAAGGGCTTAGAATTTTCAGAAGTGTTGTCTTACTATGAGTCTTATCAATCAGAGCAGTTTATTGAGTTCTACAATCCTACTTCTGAGCAAATACTATTGGATGGCTGCAGCATTCGTTACAAAAACAAATCCTACTCACTTTCTGGCATTACCATGGCAGAAGGTTATTTTGTACGCTATTTAACTGACTTTGCTTTGACTAAAAATCCCACTTCCGAAAATCAACTTGAGCTCATCGATACAGACGGCACCATAGTTGATCAACTAATTATTTATAACGGTCAAAAGAAAGCTACCTCCATAGCTCATTTTGGTTACAATCAGGAGGGAAAAGAGCAGTGGTTGCAAACCTATTTGCCGACACCAGGCGAAGCCAACAACTATCAAAAGTACCGCACTTGCACAGATAATAAAGTTATTAATGAAGAAACTGGTAATTGCGTTAAAGCCACCATCATTGAAGACCCAGTTAAAATCTGTCCGGCAGGAAAGTATCTCAACCCACTTACTGGCCGTTGTAAATCATACGAAAACACTACTACTAAAACCTGTCCCGCTGGCTACGAGCTTAATCCAACAACTAATCGTTGCAAAAAAATTGTCTCAAATACCGGCGCAGATTACCCTCTAGTACCCAACACTTATGAAGAGCAGAATTCTTTTATCGCTATCGGCGCTCTAATAATTGTAATTACTATTGGTATTATCTATATCGTTTATCAATACCATCACGAGATTGCAAATCTATTTAAAAGAAATAAGCCATGATTTCTCATGGCTTATCCTAGTACTTAGTGCTAATTATTTATCAACGACTTCACCTTCAACAGCGCCGTCATCGTCTTTCTTGTCAGACTTGCTTTCAGACTTTGAAGCTTCTTGATACATCTTTGCACCGATTGGCATTATTTTATCGGAAAGCTCCTTGGAAGCCGCTTCAAGTTTTTCTTGATCAGCGTTCTCGTCTTTCAAAACTTCCTTAGCATCAGCCACGGCCTTCTTGATAGTTTCTTTATCATCGTCCGAAATTTTGTCCTTATATTCGTCAGGCATCTTCTCGGCTTGATAAATTGCATTCTCAAGTTTGTTGCGAGCATCAATAGCTTCGCGTTTTTTCTTATCTTCTTCGGCGTGAGCTTCAGCTTCCTTTTGGGCTTTTTCGATATCGTCCTTGCTCATGTTACCAGAGTTCTGAATGGTAATAGATTGTTCCTTGCCAGTACCTTTATCTTTAGCGGTGACATTTAAAATGCCGTTAGCATCAAGGTTAAAGGTAACTTCAATTTGTGGCACGCCACGTGGAGCTGGCGCAATGCCATCAAGAATGAAGCGACCGAGTGACTTATTATCAGCAGCCATCTCACGTTCACCTTGCAACACGTGAATTTCTACTTGCGGCTGATTATCCGAAGCAGTAGAAAAGACCTCAGACTTGGAAGTTGGAATTGTCGTGTTACGGTCAATTAATGGAGTGCGTACACCACCCATAGTCTCAATGCCAAGAGTAAGTGGAGTTACATCAAGGAGCAAAACGTCCTTTACATCACCTTGCAAAACACCACCTTGAATAGCAGCACCTACGGCCACTACTTCATCTGGGTTTACACCTTGCATTGGATCCTTACCAAAAATCTCCTTCACTTTTTCAACGACGGCTGGCATACGTGTCATGCCACCAACCATCACCACCTCATCAATGTCTTTGGCAGTGAGTTTGGCATCCTTCAAGGCTTTTTCAACTGGGCCAGCTAAACGATCAATTAATGGAGAAACCAATTCTTCGAGTTTGGCACGAGTCAAAGTGTGCTCAAAGTGTTTTGGTCCATCAGCATCAGCCGTCAAAAATGGCAAATTGATTTCAACGGAAGTAGTAGAAGAAAGTTCCTTCTTGGCTTTTTCAGCTTCATCCTTCACACGTTGCATGGCTGCAGCATCATCACGAATATCAATGCCGGACTCCTTCTTAAACTCATCAAGTAGGTAGTTAACAATCAAGTTATCAAAATCTTCACCACCTAGGTGGGTATCACCGTTAGTAGATTTAACTTCAAACACGCCATCGCCTAATTCAAGAATGGACACATCGAAAGTACCGCCACCAAGGTCGAATACAACAATCTGCTCATCCTTCTTTGATTCAAGACCATAAGCAAGAGCAGCAGCAGTTGGTTCGTTAATGATACGTTTCACTTCAAGACCGGCAATTTTACCAGCGTCTTTAGTGGCCTGACGTTGAGAATCATCAAAGTAAGCCGGAACCGTAATAATAGCTTCGGTAACTTTTTCGCCTAGAAAAGCTTCGGCATCAGCTTTAATTTTTGAAAGTACCATAGCGGAAATTTCTTCTGGCGTGTAATTTTTGCCATCCATTTCTACGGCCACACCAGTTTTACTCTTCACGATTTTGTAAGGCATGATGTCGAGGTCACGTTGGACTTCCTTATCGTCAAACTTACGACCAATTAAACGCTTAATACCATAGATGGTGTTCTTTGGATTAGTCACGCGCTGACGTTGAGCGACCTTACCGACTAGGCGATCACCCTTTTTAGTTACAGCCACCACGGATGGGGTGGTACGATCACCCTCAGCGTTGGTGATAACTTCTGGCTTACCAGCTACCATATAGGCAAAAGCAGAGTTGGTAGTTCCAAGATCAATACCAATAATCTTTGACATTTTTATCCTCCTTTTGAATTATATGTCTTAAATTACTTCATCTATTTAGCACTCATTAATGGTGAGTGCTAACCTTCACCTCTAATAGTAACAAACTAGCACTCGTTTGTCAAGACTGCTAATTACGATTATACCTCTGTAAGTCTATTTTTTCTTACAAAATACCAAGCCCGCAGCGACCAAGCCACCACCCACCATGGCAACAATTAAATCCCACATCGTATCATCTACGCCAGTTGATACTAATTCTTGCATATGACCGCCAGCGATTAGATCATAAGAAAATTCAAAACACTCCCAAGCAACCGCAATAAGGGCCACAATCCCCAATATATATAATATATAGAACCAATTACGTTTAGTGAGTTTATTCTGATCAGCAAACTCTTTCGCAACAAATGCCACCAGTACGCCACTGGCTCCATGGACGATCTTGTCGTATTGCCAAGGCACTTTATAAAGATCCATATCAATCCCCACTACCATCGCCGGTATAATAAATAATAAATAGGCCAGCTCTAATTCGTCGCTTACCTTCACCTTAAGCGCGCGGACTAAATCCGGCACAAATGGAATTAATGAGGTAGCGATGTAACTAATTAATTTTGGATAACGTTCTGGATCGACAAAGTGCAAGATATCAAATACTATGCCAGCTGCAAAAATGATCCATTTTAAGATTTGATTAACTCTTTTCATAACTTGATTATAGCGAGCGTTTCTTTGGTCGTCAATTTAGTATAGTTTACACGTTTACACCACTCATCTACAGCCTTTGTCACGCCTGGTAGTTCAGGATTATTATAATCGTGCACGACTATAATGCCACCCTCTGTCATTTTTTTCTCAATCAACCTCAGCGAAACCTTAATTGAGTCGTAAAGATCGCCGTCTAAAAAGGCAAAGCAAATCTTTGTAGGTAAATCTTCATCGTTCAAGTCTTCAAACCACGCCTTTTTAATAACTGGCACTGGCAAATTAGCACGCAAGAATCTCAATTTGACTTCGCGTTTTGATACATAGAGCTCACCTTTTTTAAAAGCTTCGCCCGCGGCGGAATAATCTGCTTCACTTTTTTCTGGCAAACCCTCGAATGAATCATAAATCCATAATTTCTTCTGGGAATTATTCTTCCTTAAAAGCTCAGCCAGAAGTAGGGAAGTATCTCCTTCGTAGCAACCTAGCTCAACTAAATCCCCCTCGTGTTCAAGACACGAGAGGGCTTGTTTTAAGATTTCCGCAGTTTCTTTATCCGCAACTTGTTTCATCTTATTTATCAAGTAAGACTTTGGCGCGGCGAATCATTTCGGCGAATTCGTCAGTACGAATTACCCAGATTGGTTTTGAATCTTTAGTGCCAACGTTGACGTGGCGCTCAACTAAATCGCCAGCGTTCTTGGCTTCATCCATATTAAATCCAAGGTAGCCAAGTTTTTGGCACACTGTCTTGCGCACGATGTCAGAACGTTCACCGATTGTAGCTGTAAAGACAATCGCGTCTACACCGCCCATCGAAGCAACCATTTGTCCGATAGCACTTTGTAAGCGATAAATATACATTGAAAATGCCAAAGCACCTTTTTTGTCGCCTTCACTTTGAAGCTTAATAATCTCACGCATGTCATCACTTTTGCCAGACACGCCAAGTAGGCCGCACTTCTTATTCAAATATTTTTCAAGCTCTTCACCTGAAAGATTTAGTTCACGGCCGATTGCTAATGCCGCAGCAGTATCAATATCACCACAACGAGTGGACATCATTACGCCTTGTAGTGGGGTGTAGCCCATCGTGGTGTCAAAGGATTTACCATGAAAAACGGCAGTCACAGAAGAACCAGAACCAATGTGACAGACTACTAATTTCTCTGGCAAAATGTCCTGTGATTTCATGTATTCGGTAATGGAACCCACAGAAAGACCGTGAAAACCGTAACGCTTCACGCCAGACTTATCAGCAAGATCAGTATCAAAGGCGTAATATTTCATAACATCTGGACGAGTATCGTGGAAAGCGGAGTCAGAGATTTCAATCACTGGCGTGTCTTCAAATACCTCCACAAATTTTTCAACCTCTGCTGAAACTACTGGTACGTGTAGAGGTGCCTGTTTTTCAGCTACCTCAAAATGCATTAAACATTCATCATCCACGATATGATCATGAGCAAAGTATTCACCTGGTGCCACGACGCGAGCCAACACAGCATCGATCTTGGAGACGCCACCAAGATATTTTTCTTCAGTTAAGATACGATTTAGGGCTTCCACTGTATTATCTAGGCTCTTGAAATCTTCATCAAGTTTTTTCTTTGAGCCGTCTGCTTTTTTGAGGGTGCAAATAACTTTTCCATCTTCAAATTCGAAATGCAAAGAACAAAGCAATTCATCATCGCGGTAAAGTGCATATTTACGGGAAGAGCTCCCAGGGTTTGTAATTAAAATAAGACGTGATTTTTCCATGCAGACCATTATATCATAAATTATAGGGAAAAACGACTGGATTATTTAGCACTCTTGCATTTTGAGTGCTAGCAGCATATAATGATTAGCATGACAACAAAACGTGACTATTATGAAGTTCTAGGCGTTTCTAAAAACGCTTCTGATGATGAGATTAAAAAGGCCTACCGTAAGCTTGCCATTAAATATCACCCAGACAAAAATCCAGGTGACAAAGAAGCCGAAGCTAAGTTCAAAGAGATTTCCGAGGCCCACGAAGTCTTAAGCGATAAGCAAAAACGTGCTCGTTATGATCAATTTGGTCATGCTGGTGTCAATGGTGGCGCTGCTGGCGGTAACCCATTCCAGGGCGGCACCTACAATTTTAATGGCCAGAGTTTCAATTTCGATTTTGGTGGCGGTGGCTTAGACGATATTCTAGGCTCACTCTTTGGTTTTGGTCCAAATGGCGCTCGTCGTCCTCGCCGTGGTGCCGACTATCAAACTAACGTTACAATCTCTTTCGAAGAAGCTGTCTTTGGTACTACTAAAACTGTTGAGACCAACGCTGGTGAATCTATTAAGCTCAAGATTCCAGCTGGTATTGATGACGGCATGTCAATTCGCTTAACTGGTAAAGGTGGCGAAGCTCCAGAAGGTGGTACTAAGGGTGATCTCTATGTTCGCGTTCGCGTTAAACCACACAAACACCTCACTCGTGAAGGCGCCATCATCCTATCCGAAGAAACTGTTTCTATGGCCGACGCTGCACTTGGTTGCGAAGTTGATGTTGAAACTGTTGATGGCAAAATTACTATGAAAGTGCCAGCCGGTACTCAATCTGGTACGCCATTTAAACTTTCTGGTCACGGTGTCCCTTATCGTTCCGATGGTGACCGCGGCCCACACATTGTTACCATTCTAGTTGAAACACCAAAGAATCTTACTCGCAGGCAAAAAGAATTACTCGAGGAATTCCGATCTACAAAGAAGCGTGGTTTCTGGGGATAACATTGACAATAACTATAAAATATTGTAAAATAAAGTCAAATGAGTAAACGTTTAGACATTATTGGCGCTAACACCTTCGTTGATGTCGAAGGTATTACTCATGTCCCTGCCAAAATTGATACTGGCGCTGACTCTTCTGCAATTTGCGCCAGCCATATTAAGGTCAAAGATGGCGTATTGCAGTTTACATTATTTCATCCAATCTCCAAGTTTTACACCGGTGAAGTAATTACGCGTCGTCAATTTACGATTATTACCGTACGTAGTTCTAACGGTGAGGCCGAAGAACGCTATCGCACCCATCTTTCACTCTGCATCAATGGCCGTCACATTAGATCCTCCTTCACACTCGCTAATCGTTCCAAAAATAATTTTCCAATTCTCATTGGCCGTCGCACTATTCGCGGTAAGTTCCTTGTTGACGTTTCCAAAAAAGACGTCACCAAAAAGGATTATTACGGTCTGAAGGACAAGATATAATATAACTCTCGACAGAGGTAACAACAGCTATTACAATTGATTTATTAACGTAAAAATGGTATAATAGAGGACATCATGAAAATCGCGATTTTATCTAACGGCAATGCTAATTACTCCACCAAACGTTTGGTTGAAGAAGCCGAGAAACGTGGTCACGAAGTAAAAGTCATCAAGTATAAGAATTGCTATCTTTCGCTTGATGAAAAGCACCCGAATGTTTATTACAAAGGCGAAAAACTTTCTGGTTTTGATGCCATTTTGCCTCGTATTTCAAATAACATGACTAAATATGGCTGTGCTATTGTTCGCCAGTTTGAAATGCAAGGAGTTTGGACCGCCTCTAGCTCCATCGCTATTACGCGCGCTCGCGACAAATTGCGTGCCGCTCAAATTCTCACTAAAAATGGTATTGATACGCCAAAGACACTAGTGTCACGTAACACTGCAGACATTGATGACCTAATTGACCAAATCGGTTTACCAGTGATCATCAAACTTGCTTCTGGCACTCACGGTAACGGCGTCGTTCTAGCCGAAACCAAAAAAGCTGCTAAATCTGCTTTGCAGGCTTTTTATCTTTACAACGAAGACGGTACTAACATTCTCTTGCAAGAATACATCAAGGAATCTGCCGGCACTGACATTCGTGCCTTCGTAGTTGGCTCTCAAGTTGTAGCCAGTATGCAACGTAAATCACTTGATGACGATTTTCGCTCTAACCTACACAAGGGTGGTGAGGGAACCATCATTAAACTTACTGATGAAGAAAAGAAAGTTGCCGTTCACGCCGCCAAAGCCATGGGACTTCACATTGCAGGTGTTGACCTCATGCGTAGCGAACGCGGCCCACTAGTTCTAGAAGTTAATGCTTCACCGGGATTTGGTATTGAACGCGTTACCGGACGTAACGTTGCTATTAAAATCATTGAATATATTGAACATAACGCCGCACGCAAAAACTCAAAAGATCGTGTCGGCGCCTAAAAGAGAGCCCCTTTCGGGGCTCTTTTTTGTGTTATAATACGCTTATGGCTGTTATTGTTGCTCTCGCAATATTTATCTTCATCTTCTATTTTATTCGTAAACATTCCGGCCCAATGCATTTAGCAACCATCGCCGGCGTTGCCGTTTTTAATAGTTTTGGTCCAATCTTTCTAATGTGGATTAAAGGTATTTGGCCAGACGCTTCCGAAGAACTAATCAATCATATTATCTACTTAGCACTTGTTTTAGTTTTTCCATTTCTTTTATATTTTCACTCCAATCATGGTGGTTCTTCCGGCCTGCTTCGTATTCTTGAGGCAGTAGTCTCGGCGGCAATTATGGTGTCAATGATTGCAGGCCCGCTGGGATATTTCTTCTCCTTCGACGATCTCTCCGTGAATATTTGTAATTTCATATCGACGATTGAAGGTCCAGTGGTGCTTGGTGCTACTATCGCGGCCTATCTTGATATTTTGCTTTATTTTTAATATTCCTATCAAAATCGGCACATATAATACATATACCAGTGAATTTTCTGGTTCCATTTCAAATAAAAACATTTTTTGTTCACTCAAAAAATCTACCACTGCAATATGGAAATCTAGCAATATTTTAGCTAGTCCGCCCACCACACCAGCTAACCACGGCCACCACGAAACTGCACCTGTAAAAAATGTTAATCCCATTGCGTAGGGAATTGTTGGCAGAATGATTAGGTTAGCCGGTAATGCGATTAGTGAGATTGATCCGAAAGAGTATAAAAGAACTGGCAAGCACATCAGTGTAGCAGAAATTGTCATAATTATAGTTCTCATTATTATATTTGGCTTAGTTTCACCATACAAATATTTTGTCATCGCTGGACTAATAATCATAATTCCGCCAAAAGCACCAAACGATAATAGCCAGCCTATGTTTATAATATTCATCGGGTCAATCAAAAGTGTCATCGCCATAACAATCAAAAGTAGTCGCGTAGGTTGCCATTTTCGTCCTACGTACCATGCCAAAAGTGAACCAATCGCTACTAGCGCTGCCCTCGTAATTGAAGCCGTCCAACCAATCATTGTAGCAAAACCAACAACCAGAATAATTGAAAATAGTAATCCCGCAAAACGCGATATTCTCCCAAAAATCTTCTTCGCCACGTTTACCAGAATTGATAAATGTGTTCCGGAAGCTACCACAATATGCGTTAAACCTACGACGCGTAGCAACTCCAACAAATGATCGTCTAGACCATTTTTTATTCCCAGCAGATACGCTAGCCCCAACTGCGATTCATTTTGTGGAATGTATTTTCTAATTTCATCCGCAAAACTTTTTCGCAGATTTAATGTCACATCTCCAAGCTCTGATCGCTCAATTTTTAAAACCTCTGGTTGATACACCGCGCCAACATAAATGCCAAATCCTGATGATACTTTTCCATTTAGCGTTATTAAGTCCGAGCGATGAATCGTTTTACTACTTTTCAATCTCACAAAAATTTTTCCAGAAATATTATTACTCTCCACCACCACGTTTTTGAGTTTTAAACTCATCGTGTTTTCATCTACATCCGGATCATCCGCCACCATGCCAACGATTTTAACTCGCTGACTGACTAAGTCATTAACTAAGTTTTGGCTAGTCAGTTCAATGGAAGTGCGAAATAATGCTGCCACCATTCCTGCTACAAATGCAAGCGCCACAAAGAAGTAAATGGGATATAAGTATGCGTAAACAAAAACTGCTAGTGCCACTACTACCCATAAAGGAGAAGCAAAAAAATCAACGCGGAGCACTAGTGCCAGAACCGTTCCAGCAATTATTCCGCACGCCAAACCCATCAACATGTAGGACTGATGCAAAAATCGTTGCACTCCTGCACTATAGAAGAAAACTCTTAAAACTTGCAACCACGAGTGGTATAATTAGGACATGAAAATTAATTCGGAGCAAGAAATGTTAGAGTTTGGCGAGCAGTTTGCTAAAGGCTTAACTTTTCCTGCTGTAATCGAATTAGTTGGTGATGTCGGCACCGGCAAAACTACTTTTACACGTGGTCTTGCCAAAGGGCTTGGCGTTAAATCCACCGTTACTAGCCCGAGTTTTACAATCTCCAAACAGTATTCTGGCGATAACTGCACGCTTATTCATTATGATTTTTATCGCCTAAAAGACCCTGGCATTATGCAGGACGATTTGCTCGAATCCATGCAAAATCCTCATGCCGTAGTCGTGGTAGAATGGGCTGACACGGTTAAAAATTTATTGCCAGAAGGTCACCAAAAAATCGAGATAACATTAAACGATGACGAATCACGTGAGGTCATTCTATGAAAATGTATTTAGACACTTCCACTCCAGTTTGTAAGTTAAAACTAGATGATCATGAATACACTTGGGAATCTGGCCGCGATTTAGCTGAGGGGCTTCACCAATTTATTAAAGACAAACTCGACGAAAATCATGCTACCTGGCAAGATATTTCCGAAATCACTTTCTTTGCTGGCCCAGGCTCATTTACTGGTCTACGTATTGGCGCTACTGTCGTCAATGCTCTTGCTGATCAATTAAATATTCCGCTCTACGACCACCACGGCGAAAAACGTCAAATTATTATTCCGGATTACGGTCGTCCAGCCAACATTACGCCACCAAAAAAGTAACAACTTTTATTCCGTTTATGCTATAATTAAACCAGAAATAAGGATTTTTTATGGACCCAAAAATTAATTTTCAATCTGGTCGCACGCCGGTCCCACCGATGCAAAGGACAGTTGGCACTCCTGCTGTTGAGCCAATGCGTCCGCAAGCGCCACTAGATTATGCTACGTATATCCAGCAGCAACAACAAACTGGGCAACAGGGTATTCCACCAGTTCAACCAGGCCAACCTGGTCAGCCAGTGCAAGATCCGAATGCTCCAACTACTTCCGCTCCAGAACCAGCAAAAAAATCTGGCGGCAACCCAATTATTATGGCCTTTCTTGGTATTCTAGCTTTTGCCGGCCTCGTCCTTGGTATTTGGGGTCTCACCAGTAGTGCTTCCAGCGAACAAGCCATCACCGAACTAAAGAGCCAAAATGCAAAAAACGAAGCCATCGTTAAGGCCCTTGCTGAACAAACCGGCCATGAGATCAACAGCGCCGAAGACATTCCGACTTTTTCCGTTGACGCTGACACGATCTATCTAGGTCAATGGGGAATCAAAATTAAAGTAATTAATAATCTCACCATGCTTAGCTATATCGTTGACCAAGACGGCAACTATCGCCCACGCATTTGCTTTAATGGTGAGGTGCAACAAGGGACGCAATATACTTTAGCTGCTGCTGACGTTAATCAAAACCCAGGTGGTATGGGCTGCCTTGTTCGCATCAAAGCTTCTGACGGCGATTCTGATAGCGATGGCGTTAGCTTTGGCGATAAAGTGATTACCGTTAATAGCTACAACTTTTTCTACCAAAAACCAAAAGCCGTCTTTAGTACTTCTTCTTCCGATAAAGATCTTGAAGCATCTGCCGTTAACCTCATCAAGACGATGCTTACAAAAAATGTCTCAAAATTTTAATAATTTTGTGCTATAATCAATACTGGAAATTTATTAATTTATATTTATTTGTTACCCCGCTGGTATAGAGAAAAATACCAGCAATGACAATTAGGAAAGAGGTTTATGAATATAACTCTCATCATTATTGCCGCCGTAGTAGGGCTTGCTGCTGGTGCCGGAGGAGTTTTTGCTTACGACAAATCTAAGGAGAAGGGCGGCAAGAATAAAGCTGATGATCTAATTAGAAAAGCTAAGCATGAGGCTTCAGATATTGTGCTTGAAGCTAAAAAAGAAGCTGCCAGCTTGACTGAAAAAAACCAGCAAGAAGAAAACGATCGTCGCAGAGAATGGAAGAAGACCGAGAATCGTTTGGCCGAGCGTGAAACCACGCTTGACAGCAAACTCGATCAAATCGAAAAGAAATCCGAAAAGCTTTTGAAAGAAGAAAAGGAAATCGAGGATCTTAAAAACGAAATTCGCGATATTCGTACCAAACAACATGAAAAACTCGAAAAAATTGCTAGCCTCACTAAAGATGAAGCTCTTGAAAAATTAATGAAGATGACCGAAAACGATATTAAGCAAGATCTTGTCGGTCTCATTAATAAAGAGCAAAAAGAAATTAAGCACGACATTGATGAAACAGCGCAATCTATGCTTCTAACCGCCATGGAACGTATGTCTTCTGAAGTTACTGCCGACCGCACTATTACTGCACTAAAACTTCCTGATGATGAAATGAAAGGCCGCATTATTGGTAAGGAAGGTCGCAACATTCAAGCTTTACAGCGCGCTACTGGCGTAGACATCATGGTTGATGATACTCCAGGCATGGTAGTTTTAAGTTCATTTGATCCAATCCGCCGCCAAGTTGCTCGTTATGCTTTGGAACGTTTGATGAAAGATGGCCGCATTAATCCTTCAAGTATTGAAGAAGCAGTTGCAAAAGCCGAAAAGGAAATTGAAAAAGAAGTAGTTCGTGCCGGCGAAGACGCCGCTCGTGAAGTTGGTGTCATCGGTATTCCACGCGAGATTTTACACTTACTTGGCGAACTTAAATTCCGCACTAGCTATGGCCAAAACGTTTTACTCCATTCCATTGAAATGGCTCATATGGCCGGCATGATTGCAGAAGAAATTGGTGCCGACAAACGCATCGCCAAAACCGCAACCCTGCTTCACGACATGGGCAAAGCTGTGACTCACAAAATTGAAGGAAAACACGCTGAAATTGGTGCCGAACTTGCCAAGAAATATGGTATGCCAGAAGAAATTGTCCATGCCATTGCTGCTCACCATGATGATATTGAGCCAACCACGCCAGAAGCAATTATTGTTAAAATCGTTGATGCCATTTCTGCAGCTCGTCCAGGTGCTCGCAACATTTCTGCCGAGAACTTTGCTGAACGTATGCGTGATCTCGAAAACCTCGCTACATCCTTCCCAGGCATCGACAAGGCCTATGCCATTTCTGCTGGACGCGAAATTCGTGTAATTGTTGAACCAAAACAAGTTGATGACCTCACTGCCTTAAAACTTGCACGTGACATTGCTAACAAAATCGAGGCCACTATGTCCTATCCTGGCATCATTAAAGTTAATGTCATTCGCGAAACTAGAGCGATTGAATACGCTAAGTAATTATGGAAGGCTCGCATTTTAGAATCAAAACTAAAAACAACTTCCTTAGTGTTCTCTGCGTTATTCTTATTATCGCCTTAGCACTTCTCCTTGTTTTTCGTCGTTCCGACAATCGCAACTATTTAGAAAAAAGTGGCATTGTACTTGATCCAATTGGTGATTTTATTATGCCAAGCGCCTTAGCTCGCACCTATAATAATTCCACCTTTAAAGATTTTTCTGAAAATGAAGTAATCACATCAAACCATATGATTGAATCAATTCATTTTACCGATATTCCAGAAGAACCAGATTACTGGCTCGTTTCCATTAAAGCGTCTACTAATGGTAATAGCTACTTCATTCAAGAAGGCGCAAGCACGAAATACATGAATTACATTGTTTATAGCGGCATGGAATTCTACGATGCTTATACCGGAAAAATGATAGATCTAAAAATTACAAACGGTAATGACACTACATCTAGTGATATGATCGTTGAATGGCAGGGAAAAACCTATCCAGTTTCAGTAAACCTTTCTACTTCTTGGTTCTATGGCGACTATGCGCAAAAAGATGGCAATCGTTGGGAATCACCAAGTACGGTTTATATAACGGCCGACATTAAAATGCCAAAAAACTATGATGGCCTTCTATTTGGTTACAATCCAATTGAAGAAATATCTGTCGACACTAATTCAGCCGTAAAACATGATTACTACATTCTGAACAAATACGTTCCAGGCGTTTCAAAGCTATTTAAAGTTGAAGAATACAGCAAATAAAAATAGACAACCCTAGTTGTCTTTTTTTATGGTCGGGGTGATCCGACTCGAACGGACGACCTCAACGTCCCAAACGTTGCGCGCTACCAACTGTGCTACACCCCGGTACGATTATTATACCACAACTATTTATTTTTTTCTAGTTTAAATAGATAAAAACCATCCGCCGAAACTTGATCTGCCGCTGAAAAACCATCAAACAATTCATCGACTTTTTCATTAATGTTAGACGTAATATACCAAAACTCATCCGGTAGTTTATCTTTTATTTCTTCAATCGGCTGTTTCGCTGAACTATAAACATACGTCTGATAAAACAGTCTCGCATTCTCGACAAAAATTGGCACATTATCTGCTACTTTGTTTGCGTATGCCACTAAGCTTTCTGGGTCACGCAGATCGATGCTATATAGACCCATTGGCGACAGCATCAAAATAATAATCACAATAGTCGCAATTTTAAGTCCAATTCGTTTTAAAACATGGAAAATCACAACCAAAAGAATCGCTGCCACCACCGCAAAAATCATACGGATAGTGTAGACCGATAGTCCAGTATCTTTTGCAAGCTTACCAATTTCTGGTGTAATTCCTGCCGTAATGTAGGGAAAAGCTAAAAAGATTAAAACAATTCCTGCAATTGTCGGAAACAAGAAACAAAACATTTTTTTGTGTTGTCTTAGAAACTGCATCATATATTAGATATTTTATCTTTAGCGTGCTAAAATGTAAATAATCTGGGTGTGGCGCAGTTGGTAGCGCGCAGCGTTCGGGACGCTGAGGTCGACGGTTCAAGTCCGTTCACCCAGACCAGAAACCAAAAAGGCAAAACAGCCTTTATTTTTATGGTATAATTATTGTATCTTTTAAGGAGTATTTTTATCGTGCCACAAGTTAATCCAAAACCAAACGTCAATGGTAAATCATCCAGCAACACTGTTCGCACAATTGTCTTCTTTTGTATTATAGTCCTCTGCTGCTCGGCTTTTCTATCACTCAACAACCAACAAACCGAAATAAAAGAAATGCCACTGTCTGAAGTAATTGCTGAAGCAAATAACCCAGAAGGAAGTAGTATTAAAAAAATTGTCGTTACTGGCGATGTTCTCAAAATCTACACCACCGACCTAAAACAACACTCTGCCACCTCCAGAAAGGATTCTTCCGGCACACTTTATGACCAAGGCTTAATTAACCGCTGTGCCGATCTAACCGGTGATGAACTGACTGATTGTCAAGAGAATTATCCTGTCATTGAATATGAAGAAGAGGTCAACGTTATGGGCATTATCTTTGACATTGCTATGGTCGTGTTGCCAATTCTTGCCATCGTCTTCTTCTTTAGCTATATGATTCGCCAAGTTCAATCATCAAACAATCAATCAATGAGTTTCGGCAAAGCCAAAGCCAGACTTTATGGTCCAGACAAAAAGAAAGTTACTTTCGATGATGTAGCTGGCAACGAATCTGCCAAACAAGATTTAACTGAAATCGTCGACTTTCTAAAAAGCCCAAAGAAATACGAAAAACTTGGCGCCAAGATTCCGCGCGGCGTATTGCTAGCTGGTGATCCAGGTACAGGTAAGACTTTAATGGCTCGCGCTGTTGCTGGCGAAGCAAACGTCCCATTCTTTAGTATCTCTGGTTCAGAGTTTGCCGAAATGTTTGTTGGTGTTGGCGCCTCTCGTGTACGCGACTTATTTAATAAAGCTAAAAAGAACGCTCCATCCATCATCTTTATT
>JAFROU010000052.1 GCA_017429465.1 Candidatus Saccharimonadota bacterium | reverse complement strand
ATTCTGTAGTGGATTCGTAGCTCAGTTGGTTAGAGCGCTGCCCTGTCACGGCAGAGGTCGCGAGTTCGAGTCTCGTCGGATCCGCCACAAAAGAACCCTTCGGGTCCTTTTTTGTCGGACTCAACACGTTCTAAACACTGTTTTTATGGTATAATAATGCCAATGCCGATGTAGCTCAGTTGGTAGAGCAGCTCATTCGTAACGAGCAGGTCACAGGTTCGACCCCTGCCATCGGCTCCACAATCGCTATGAAAGAACTCTGGCAAATATTTAAGAAGATATATAAAGAGCAAAGGGGGTTGCTCATATTAATGGTTTTTAATTTTCTACTTAGTTTAGTTTTGTTTTTGATCGCCGTTTTTAACCTTGATCCTAGTAAATCTGTAGTTAAGGTTGGTTATGGCGATATAGGTGGGTATCGTGACGGAGCGTGGAGTACGATGCTGGTCTTCCCAGTGATTGCATTTTTGTTTGGTATTGCACATAATTTCTTGGCCGTGCGTTTATATGAAAAGAAGGGTGAGGCACTAACAAAAGTATTCGTAGCAGTAACGACGCTGCTGATTATCGGATCGATTGTAGTTCTTAGGCGGCTTTTAGGAGAAGGTTAATGGCTAAAGACATTGAAATACCTTTGGGCAAGCGCACTAAGTTGTACCGCTTTTTAGAGATACTGCCTGGAGCTATTAGCTATTCGATGATTATTCTGTTATTTTTGTTGTCTTGGATTAATCCGGCTTACGGGTCCATATATATATTAATTATTGTAGCAACGACTTTAGTTAAAGCTGTGGCAGTGGCGTTTCGTACAATGCAGGGGTATAACGTAGTGCGAAAAGCGCAACGTGTGGACTGGAAACAAAGGTTAGAAGATTTAAAGAATCCTCATATGGCCTACGAAAAACTGCATGATGAGCATTATGATAGCTATGGTTTTAGTGAGCATTTAGAAAATGTGAAAAACATGGCGATAGCGGAGCCGGGTGCGTATCCAGACCCGAGTAAGATTTTTAATGCCGTTATTATGGTGGCTTATGATGAGGGAATGGAAACCTTAGTTCCTACAGTGGAGGCCGTGAGGGACACAACTTTTGATAATAACCGTATAATTTTCGTGTTCGGTTACGAAGAACGAGGTGGCAAGCAGATGGAGAAGCAGGCTAAGGAACTGCAAAAACGTTTTAAAAATACTTTCTATGACTTTATTATTGTTAAACATCCAGATGGTATTAAAGGCGAAATAAAAGGGAAAGGTCCGAATATCACTAATGCTGGAGTGCATTTGGCTGAGTATGTAGCAAAGAAAAAAATCCCAGCTGAAAACGTAATCGTAACTTCGTTAGATAGTGATAACCGTATGAGCCCAAAGTATTTGGATTATTTAACCTATGAATTTGTAGTACATAAGGAGCGTCAACATCTTAGTTACCAACCGGTATCATTATTTACAAATAACATTTGGGATGCACCAGCACCGATGCGTATAATCGCAATCTCGAATTCATTCTTTAATGTAATTACGACAATGCGCCCACACGCATTAAGGAACTTTGCATCGCATTCACAGCCGCTGGCGGCATTGATTGACATGGGTTTTTGGAGTAAGCGCACAATTGTAGAAGATGGGCACCAATACTGGCGAAGTTTGTTCCACTTCGACGGCGATTACGACGTACTTTCAATTAGAGTGCCGATTTATCAGGATGCTGTGTTAACGGATTCATTTTTGGGAACTCTGAAAGCCCAATTTGTGCAGCTACGTCGTTGGGATTATGGTGCAAGTGATGTGGCCTATGTGGGCTCGAGATTATTCAGTAGAAATTCGCCAGTGTCATTTTGGGTGCTATTCCCGAAGTTCATGCGACTGTTAGACGGTCACGTAACTTTGGCAGTGATGGCGCCAATTGTGGCGTTTGGTGGTTGGGTGCCAATGATTATGAATTCAAGCTCACGTGAGATGGTGGCTTTTAGCCTACCACAGGCTGTTAGTCTGATTCAGATGATTGCGACAATTGGTCTTATGGTTACCATTCTGATGTCTCTAAGGATGTTGCCAAAACGTCCAGCGAAGTATAGAAAAGGGAAGATCCTTTTCATGATTGCGCAATGGATTTTAATGCCTGTGGTAGCAATTGTATATCAAAGTGCGGCGGCTTTTTATTCGCAGACTCGTTTAATGATTGGTAAGTATATGGAAAAATTTGACGTAACAAGAAAGGTAGTAAAGTCATGAATATAATAAAGATGGACAAAAGTTTCGTATCATCAGCTTTGAAAATATTTGTCCTTTCATCATTCGTGATTGTGGGCGTTCACGCATTTTTTGAGGGGTATGGATTTCATTCCGAATACAGCATTAGTCGTTATGTGGGTTTAGATTATTGGAGCTGGATTGCGTTTGCGGTTTGCAATATTGTGAATGGTGAATTGATCTTTCGATATTTAGCTGGCGTGAGAAAACAATGGGGGATGTCGAATCGTTGGTGGTTCTGCTCTTTGTGGATGCTCTTAATGCTTATTTGCCTAAGTATTTGCCCAGTAGGTTTATTTGACGAGACCTGGGGTGAGTGGGGTGTAGTAAGCACGATTCATCGTATTACTTCGTGGACGATGTTCTTACTAGCTGTTTTGACGGTGATTGAAACGTTCATTAAGTTTAGAAATAGTAAGGTGATTCGTAATTTTGGGTTGATTTTGGTTGGTTATGGCATTCTTTGCGGCGCACCAATTTTCTTTGGCGTAAATATTGTCGAAAACTTAGCTTTATTTATTGAATGGGGATTTTTAGTTGCGTACATGGCGTTCTTACTCTGCATCCCATATTTTGAAACCGGGAATAAGACGTTAGACGATTAAAAACTCTTAGTTTTCCTTGCAAAATAGCTAAAAATATAAAAAATGAACGGCTTGGCCGTTCTATAGTGGTGGGGTGCGAGGGGCTCGAACCCCCGACCTTCTCGGTGTAAACGAGACGCTCTAGCCAACTGAGCTAGCACCCCGTGTCGTATATTATACCAGATTTTGGACTTTTGTGGTAGAATTATAAGATAAAGAAAGGATAAAGTATGAAAAATACAGAACAACAACTAGATAAAATGCGTCATACCCTCAGTCATATACTTGCTGCTGCGGTAAAGGAACTTTATCCTACAACAACATTTGGCGTGGGCCCAACGGTAGATAACGGCTTTTACTATGATATTGATTTTGGTGATGTAAAGGTTTCCGATGCAGATCTTCCAAAAATTGAGAAGAAGATGCATAGCATTGTAGCGCGTAAACTGGAAATGACCCGTTCAACTCGTTCACGCGTAGAAGCTTTGAACTGGGCTCGTGAAAACAAGCAAAAGTTTAAAGTAGAATTGATTGAGGATTTGCCAGCGGATTCAGAGATATCATTCTATTCACTTGGAGATATTTTTGAAGATCTTTGCAAAGGCCCGCACGTAAAGAATACCTCGGAAATAGGTGCCTTTAAGTTAGTGCGCGTGGCTGGCGCCTATTGGCGTGGTGATGAAAAAAAGGAAATGTTGACCCGTATTTACGGTGTAGCATTTGCAACGCAGGAAGAGTTAGATGCTTATGTTAAGCAACAAGAAGAAGCTAAGGCGCGTGATCATCGTAAACTTGGCAAAGAACTTGATTTATTCTGTTTCTCAGATTTAGTCGGCGCAGGT
>JAFROU010000051.1 GCA_017429465.1 Candidatus Saccharimonadota bacterium | reverse complement strand
AATTAAAAGTCAATGCTAATACTCGTCCTTCACGCAAAGGTCGTGGCATTTCTGCCGGCCAAGGTAAGACAGCTGGTCGTGGTACTAAAGGTCAAAAATCTCGTACCGGGCACAACAAAATGCCAAACGGCTTTATGGGCGGTCAACGTGCTATTATGCAAGCTATCCCAAAACTCAAAGGCTTTAAAACCCTTCATGACAAGGCCGAAGTAGTTTATACTGATCGTTTAAACGAGCTTAAAGGCAACGTCGATAATTTCATCCTCGCCGAAAAGAATCTGATTTCTACCCCATACGCAAAAGTAAAAGTCATTTCTCGTGGCGAACTTACAAGCAAAATTACTCTCGAAACCCAATTTGCTAGTAAAACAGCAATTGACGCAATCAAAAAAGCTGGTGGGTCCTTCAAGAAAGTTGCCGTGCCAAAACGCTCAGCCAAAAAAGCTGAATAAAACTGTAAAAAAGGAGAAGACGTCAAAATCTTCTCTTTTTTTATTCTGTTTTTAGGAAAGATGTGATATTATAGATAAAGCAATTAGAAGGTTTTTATGCATTTCAAGACAATTTTTAAATCTTTCAAAAACAAAGACATGCGCAAGCGCCTGTTGATTATTTTAAGTATTTTGATTGCATACCGCATACTTGCCCATATTCCAGTACCACTAGGAGATGCAGCAACCTTCAAAGAGGCTATTGATAACCTACTTGAAAAATCAGATTTCGGTAGCTTCATCAACTTAATTTCCGGTGGAGGCTTGACTTCATTCAGTATTATTCTAGTCGGTATCTCACCATACATCACTTCATCTATCGTTGTTCAGTTAATCACTAAAGCAATCCCATCGCTAGAAGAACTATCCCAGGACGGGGAATCAGGACGACGCAAAATCACTCAGTGGACCCGCATAATTTCAGTTCCACTAGCGATTATCCAATCAATTGCTTACATCTATATTCTTTATCAGTCAACTGTAGCCTATAACACCGCTGCAGCCTTTAATCCAACATTCTCCGATTGGGCACTGTCAGTTACCGCCATGGTGGCCGGTTCCACTATTTTAATGTGGTTTGGCGAACTTATCACCGAACAGGGTGTTGGTAATGGTACATCTATGATCATCTTTGCATCAATTATTTCGCAACTGCCAAATACGCTAGCGTCACTAGGCTCATCGCTATTCGATACCACCAATGGTAGCCTAGAACTCTTCGGATGGCTCAATCTACCAGTTAACCCAACCGTTTTCTGGATACTATTAGTTTTTGCTATTGCACTCTTAATCGTGATTTACTTCCTTGTCAAAATTAACGAAGCCCAGCGTATTATAACAATTAATTATGCTAAGCGCGTACACGGCAATAGTAGTTATGGCGACATCAAATCAATTTTGCCGCTCAAGCTTATTGCGGCTGGTGTGATTCCGGTCATTTTTGCAACTGCCTTCCTGTCACTCCCAGCTCTAATCGGCCAAGTGATTCAAACCATAAATCCAGGTAACAGTTTCGGCGAAACACTTGTCTCACTCTTCACAGCGCCATCAGCCAACAACTTTGCTACACTTTATCCAGACGGCATCAACGCGCAATGGTTCTTCTACCCGCTCTTATACTTTATTCTTGTTATTCTCTTTACTTATTTCTACACCTCAATCATCTTTAACACCAAAGAAATTGCCGATAATCTACAAAAACAGGGGGCCTTTATTGAAGGCGTCCGTCCTGGAACAAAAACATCCGAATACCTCAGTAAAGTAGTTCGTAGATTAAATCTATTTGGCTCACTTTCACTTGGCTTAATCGCCATGCTCCCATTTATCACAGACTATGTCTTCATCATTATCACTGGCGCACCAATTGGTTTGTCGCTCTCTGGTACTGGTTTACTAATCGTAGTGACGGTGGCACTCGAGAACCTCCGCCAGCTAGACTCCCGTGCGTTAATGGTAACCTACGACGACTATAAGTAATGGCTTTAAATCTATCTAGTTGGAAAAAATACGGCTCACATATCTTTTGGGCTATCGTATTACTACTGCTTGCTGGATTCTTTATTAGAGTCACCGTATGGGAAAAAGACTATTATGCCAGCAAGGAAGGAACAGAACGCGCAGAGGGGCAGATTGTTATTGAAGAAGAGGTTGACGAGACTGAAATTACTCAACAACAGATAAATAGTTACACCGTAGCTCCAGATCGTCCGCGCTATATTTCCTTACCATCCATCAATATTACCAACGCTCGCGTTATCCCAGTGTCTTTACGTGCTAATGGTGAACTAGCCACGCCAGCCAGTATCTTTGATGTCGGTTGGTATACGAGCTCTGGAAAGCCAGGCCAAGGCGGCACTATGCTAATGGACGGCCATAATGGTGGACCAAGCAAATACGGAGTGTTTAAATATCTCCCAGGAATGGCAATCGGCGACATTATTAAGATTACTCGTGGCGACGGAGCCGTATTTAACTACGAAATCGTCGAAAACAATACCTACACCATCGCTGAAGCTAACAAAAACATGTATAAAATGATGCAAAGCCCGGTCGACGGAAAAGAGTCGCTTTCATTAATCACCTGCACCGGCGAATGGTCTCAAGTCCATAGAACCTATATGTCCCGTCAATTTGTTCGTGCTGTACTGACAAATAACTAAAAATACCTCTTTACTTTTCTGTAAATTTTTGGTATACTGATACGGTAATTTATGGCTAGTCAAAAGGAAGTGATTAAACTCACCGGCAAGGTCGTTGAGGCGTTGCCTAACACCCAATTTCGGGTGGAACTTGAGAATGGCCATATTATCATCGCGCACATGAGCGGAAAGATGCGTAAAAACTTCATTCGCTTAGTGCCTGGTGACAGGGTAGAAGTTGAGTTAACCCCTTACGATCTTACAAAGGGCAGAATCAGCTTCCGCCTCAAGGATTAATATTAACCGTTGTAAAATTTACAACATATTTTCGCGAAATGTTGTAAGTTTTCCACTGGTGGAGGCGCAAGGGACCGTTGTCTCTTGTTACTTAGACTACGTGGATACAACATAACAAAGGAAAGGTTTTAACACCGTGAAAGTACGTGCAAGTGTT
>JAFROU010000050.1 GCA_017429465.1 Candidatus Saccharimonadota bacterium | reverse complement strand
GCGTAGCTCAGTTGTTTAGAGCGCTTCCTTGCCAAGGAAGAGGTCGAGAGTTAGAGTCTCTTCGCTCGCACCATTTTTTGTGCAAAAAATTACAAAATTACTGTTGATTCATCGTGCTTATGTTATAATGGGGGTATGAAGTTTCTAAAGAACTTTTTTAAGGCTAACTATCGTGGGGACACCATTGTAGAGGTTACCTTTGCTATTGCCATGTTTTGTGTTGTGGCGGTTATTTCTATCAGCATCATGAATGATGGACTAAACTCCGCTCAATCTTCACTCGAAATTACCATGGCCAGAAACGAAATTGACGCTCAGGCTGAAGCCCTTCGTTTTGTGCACGATTCTTATATCTCACAAATGAAACTTAGCCCAGATCAACAACAGTATAAACTCTTGTGGGAAAAAATCGTTGGCACCAACGGCGTCAGCGGTTTAGTTAACACTCCGGAACAAATCGCCGAATACCCAATTCTAGATTGCAACAGCGCCTATGAATTATCCAATAGCGATAACCTCTATAACGACAAAGGCTTTATTTTAAATACCAGGCTCCTAGTTCCAGCTAACGTCGACTCAACCATTATTAAAAAATTCTTTGCTGCCAGTGGTGACACTACTTCAATCAGCTATCAAAAGCTTACCGACTATATTTTAATTGATGCCGATAAAAACATTGTTGATAATCCATTCGTTCCGGCCACGGTTTATCCGCGCATCATTTACACAACTGGCAACAATCAGGAGGCAGCTGCCCTAATTGAAGGTGATACTTATAGCCGAGATTATCGCAAGCTTTCTCGTGCTGAAGGAATATGGATTTTGGCCGTGCGCGATGCTAGTACTTCGCAAGCCGCCGTCCTGCCAACGTATTATGACTTTTATATTCGCACCTGCTGGTACCCACCAGGAAAAGAACAACCAAACACCATTGCTACCATCATTAGACTATATAATCCGGGCATTTCTAACTAATTAATTTGGCTGTTAATCTACAGCAAAATGTAGTATAATCATATACATAATATAAGGAGAAAAAATGACAGGAACAACTATCATTATCATTGTGTTGATTGTCCTCTTGGTCCTCGTAGGAGCAATCTGGAGCACATACAATGGTTTAGTTAAAACTGATGAACGCGTCAACGAAGCTTGGTCCGACATCACCGTCCAACTCAAGTATCGTGCCGACCTCATCCCAAACGTAGTCGAAACCGTGAAGGGCTACGCCAAGCACGAAAGTAGCGTCTTCAAGGGCGTCACTGAAGCTCGCGCCGCCTCAATCAGCGCTAAGACTCCAAAGGAAGCCGCTGAAGCTGAACGCTCCATGCAGGGTGCTCTTTCTAAGGTCTTTGCTGTAGCTGAAGCTTATCCAGAACTCAAATCCAACGAAAACTTCAAAGATCTTCAACAAAAGCTCCAAGACTGTGAAGACAAACTCCAAGCTGCTCGCCGTTTCTATAACGCTGGCGCTAAGGACCTTAATACCAAAATTAAATTGTTCCCATCCAACCTCATCAACAACCTCTTCTTGCACTTCAAGAAGCGTGACTACTTCGAGGTTGCCGATTCTGAGAAAGCCCGCATTGCGGAAGCCCCAGACGTAAAATTCTAAAATGTACAAGCAAATCGCAGCCAATAAACGAAATACCATTTTGATAATGGCTGGTTTCGTTGCGCTCATCGGCGCTATTGGCTGCGCTTTTGCCTATTTTTATAACAACTGGGTAATTGCGATTTGGGTCTTAGTCATTTCCGCTATTTATGCTGCCGTCCAATATTTCATTGCTGATAAATTGGCCGTCGCCATGACTGGCGCAAAGAAAATTACAAAAAAAGCTAACCCACGCCTCTACAATACGGTTGAAAATCTTTCCATCACTACTGGTCTACCGATGCCAGACGTGTATATTATTGATGATCCAGCGCCAAACGCTTTTGCTACTGGCCGCGATCCAAAGCACTCAATCGTGGCAGCCACTACTGGCCTAATCGACATCATGGACGACAAAGAGCTGACCGCCGTGATGGCACACGAAATGTCGCACGTCAAAAATTACGACATCCGCGTTTCGATGATCGTTTTTGGTCTCGTCTGCGTCATTGGTGTTATCTCAGACCTTGGTATGCGCATGTTGTGGTATGGGGATCGCCGTCGCAGTGATGAACGTAGTCCAGTTGGATTAGTAATAATGCTGGCTACAGCCATACTTGCCCCAGTTGCTGCTTCACTGGCACAAATGGCCGTCTCACGCCAACGTGAATATCTCGCTGATGCATCTGCTGTTAACATCACACGCTATCCAGAGGGCATGATTTCTGCCCTCAAAAAACTTGATAGCCACACCCGTCCAATGCACCAACAAAACACTGCCACTGAAGCCATGTTTATTACGAGCCCACTTAAAAAGGGAATGATTAGCAATTTGTTTAGTACCCATCCACCAATCGAAAAACGAATTGAAAGGCTCGAACATGGCAAATTCTCGTTTTAAAGAAGGCTATCGCACTAAATACATCGAACACCGCGACAAAATCTGGGCAAAAAAATCGGCACGCGTGCGCTTGCACCGTTCTTTTAGAAGGTCTTATCGCGAGGACTATCATCGCGATTTAGAAGCTCCAGGCATGCTTCACCACACCTTTGATACCTTAAAGATTCTTTTTAAAAACTGGAAACTTTTTGGCTTGCTTCTCATTTTAATTGTCGGCTTAAATATCTTCTTTTCCGGAATAATGAGTGAAGACACTTACGTAAAATTCCAGGAAACACTTGATAAGACTACCGAAAGCCAAGGCGTAAATGTTGGCGCCTTCGCCAGAGCCGGATTACTTTTAATCTCCACCGTCACTACGGGCGGGTTGAGCCAAGGCATCACCGAAGTGCAAGGCGTATTTGTCGTCTTCTTCTTTATCGTTCTTTGGTTAGTTACTATCTATCTCGTTCGCCACCTTTTGGCTGGTCATCACCCAAGGCTGAGGGACGGATTATTTAATGCACTTACCCCATTTCTTTCCACTTTTTGCGTCGTAGCAATTATTATGGTTCAGCTGATTCCAATCATGTTAGTTATCATCACCTATTCTTCTGCCCAAACTACTGGCTTTCTCGAAACGCCATTCTATGCACTAGTCTATTTTGTTTTTGCTTCTCTTATGATCGTTCTGTCTTGCTATCTTTTGTCTAGTTCAGTCATCGCTCTTGTTGCGGTATCCGCTCCGGGCTTATATCCGATGCGCGCGATGCATATTGCCTCCGACTTAATGGCGGGCCGTCGCATTCGTTTTATTTTGAGACTATTATTTCTCTTTATTTCTGCCCTCGTCATGTGGGTGATTGTGGTTCTACCAATTATCTTGCTTGATTTGTGGCTCAAAAGCAGCTTTGAATGGATTAAGGGCTTGCCAATCGTACCATTCATGCTCATGACGATGACTTGCTTTACTATCATTTATGCCACCACCTACATTTATCTTTATTACAGGAGAGTGTTGGACTATGACAACAAAGAGTGAAGCTGAAGCTCGTATCATTAAACTACGCGAATTAATTAACGACTACCGCTACCACTATCACGTTTTAGATGAATCTATTATGTCCGAAGCGGCGGCCGATTCTTTGAAACACGAATTATCTCTTCTTGAAAACGAATATCCAGAGCTCATTACGCCAGACTCGCCAACTCAACGCGTAGCCGGAAAACCGCTCGATAAATTTACTAAAGTTACTCATAAAGAACGTATGATCTCGCTAGCTGATGTCTTTTCCGAAGCGGAAGTACGTGATTGGATTACTCGTAACGAAAAACTGATTACTGGCGGCAAAATCAAAGAGTTCTTTACCGACATTAAAATGGACGGCCTCGCCTGCGCACTACACTATCAAGATGGTCTTTTTGAAAGAGCTGTAACGCGTGGTGATGGCATGGTTGGCGAAGATGTTACTATGAACGTTCGTACAATTGAAAATATTCCATTTCGCATTCCAGAAATGGGTCACGTGGAAGTGCGTGGCGAAATCATTATCTTCAAAAAAGATTTTGAAATGTTGCAAAAAAAGCAACGCCAAAATGGCGAAAAAGAATTTGCCAATCCACGTAATTTAGCTGCCGGTTCAATTCGTCAGCTCGATCCAAAGATTGCGGCCTCTCGTCCGCTAAAATTCATTGCCTACGATTTAGTTACGCCAGATTTACCAACTCATCACGAGGCCTACGAAAAACTACGCGAATTAAAATTTAGAACCTCAAATGAAGATCAAGTTTTTGACAATACTAAAGATCTATTTGAACGTATTCGTGGTCTAGATGATTATCGCAAGACCCTGCCGTTCAATACCGACGGTATGGTGATTAAAATAAACGACCGTAAGATTTATAAAGAGCTTGGCATTGTTGGCAAAACCCCGCGTGCTGCCGTGGCTTATAAATTCCCAGCCGAAGAATCCACTACCAAGGTACGCGACATTGTTATTAGTATCGGCCGTACCGGCGCCGCTACACCGGTGGCAATTCTTGACCCAGTGCAAGTTGCTGGCACTACAGTGCAACATGCCTCGCTCCATAATGCCGACGAAATCGCTCGCCTAGATGTTCGTATTGGCGATACTGTAATTATTTACAAAGCTGGCGATATCATCCCACAAGTTAAAGAAACCTTAGTCTCGTTGCGTCCAGACGGCACCGAACCATTTAACTACGAAAAGGCGCTAAAGGCTCAATACCCAGAACTAAAGTTTGAACGCCCAGCTGGCGAAGTTGTTTACCGCGTTAAAGGTGAAAACTCTGATTTGATTTTAAAGCGTGCTGTTGAATATTATGCTTCAAAGCCAGCACTTAACATTGAAGGTTTAGGCGAGAAAAATGTAGCCGCTCTTATTGATGCTGGCTTAATTCATTCCTTATCAGATTTGTATCGTCTAAAGCAAAGTCAAGTCGCTAGTTTAGAACGTTTTGCTGATCTTTCTGCTAGCAATCTAATTAACGCAATAGCAGGATCAAAAAATCCACCGCTTAGCAAGTTTATCACTGCTCTAGGTATTCGCCATATCGGCGCCCAAACGGCTGCTACCCTAGCTCAAGCTTTTGGCTCCGTCGAAAGACTAACTATCGCCACCAAAGACGAGCTTCTGGCTATTCCGGATATTGGCGAAATTGTTGCCGAATCAATCTTAGCTTACTTTGCTGATGAAGATAATCTTAAACTCCTCCAAGAACTAAAAGAACTTGGTGTGAAGCCAGTTTATCAAGATCAATCCAATCTTCCACTCACCGGAAAAAGTTACATCGTGACCGGTACGCTAAAGTCAATGGGCAGAGAAGAAGCAGAAGATAAACTCCGTGCGCTCGGCGCCACCGTTACTAGTTCAGTTACAAAAACCACTACCGCACTCATCACTGGTGAAAAACCAGGCGCCGGCAAAACCACCAAAGCTGAACAGCTTGGTATTCCACAGATTTCGGAAGAAGAATTCCTATCCTTGATTAAATAGTTTAGTTAAATCAAAATCGAAGTTAAAATCTGGCCAAATGGTCGGGAATGGATTTTCACTACGCGATAATTTGATGGTGATATAAATCGATAAGCCAATCACTGCGACTGCAAAAATAATAAACACAATCTTGAAAAACGCCCTAAACGGATGCTTCTTTTCTTTATACTTTTCATGCAATTTTGAATCAAAACGTACAGGCGGGGCAACTGCTGGTGCCGGATTAGTCACAGAAATATCTTTTCCAGGTGTGGCCCAAGGAATAGGCTTAATGTTATCAAGCGCCGAATCCTCCGGCTGCGGCTTTGGAGCAGGTTGTGGAGCAGGTTGTGGCTCTGGTGCAGGCGCTGACTCTGGTTGAGGCGCCGGTACAGGTTCTGGTTGAGGCATAGGCTGAGGAACAGGTTCAGGAACTGGTTGAGGCTGTGGTGCTACTGGTTGTGATGGGTCCATCTTCCTCCTAGAATGGCTTAGATATGCCCAATCTTGAGTTGCCTTCGGCAATACGAATTAATTCATTATATTTAGCAATGCGCTCCGAGCGTGACAAGGAACCGGTCTTAATCTGGCCAGCATTTAAGCCCACTGCAATATGTGCAATTGAAGTATCTTCGGTCTCTCCAGAACGGTGAGAAATAATCGTCCTAAAGCCGTGTTGCTTTGCTAGTTGTACGGCAGCAATAGTTTCGGAAAGCGAGCCAATCTGGTTTGGCTTAATAAGGATAGAATTACCAGCTTTTTCGTCGATTCCGCGTTGCAACAGTTTGGTATTCGTCACAAATAAATCATCACCCACCAGTTGGATACGCTCACCTACTTCTTTAGTCAACTTTTGCCAGCCGGACCAATCATCTTCAGACAAGCCATCCTCAATTGAAACTACTGGATAATTATCAATAATCCAATGATACCAGTTAATCAAATCGTCAGACGATTTCCAGTCGCCATTAGTCTTTAGCTCATAATGATCATCTTTGCGAAATTCCGAAGCAGCAATATCCATCGCTAGCACGATATCTTTACCGAATTCGTAGCCAGCCTTGCCCACAGCTTCCTTGATTAACTCTAGTGGCTCATTATTGCCATCTTTAACGCGTGGCGCATAACCGCCTTCATCACCTACCGTAGTTGGATAATCATGTGAAGCTAAAACTCCCTTTAAGGCGTGGAAAACTTCTGCACCAATACGTACAGCATCAGACATAGTTTCGGCGCACTTTGGGATAATCATATATTCTTGAAAGTCAGTCGACCAAGAAGCATGTGCACCACCGTTCATTACGTTCATCATCGGCATTGGCAGAGACATTGATTCTTGGGTGTTAGCTAATTGCGCAATGTATTCATAAAGCGGCATCTTTTGCGCTTTTGCCATCGCCTTAGCGGTAGCGAGAGACACGGCCAGAATAGCGTTAGCACCAAGATTGGATTTGTTTTCTGTACCATCAAGGTCTAGCATCAACTGATCAACAATATCTTGGGCAGCAGAATTACCGACTAGTACGTCGCGAATTTTACCATTTACATTCCAGACTGCTTTTAAAACACCTTTGCCACCGTAGTATTTTTCATCTCCATCGCGCAGTTCCAAAGCTTCTCCTGAGCCAGTCGAGGCACCAGAAGGTACAATTGCCCTCCCCGAATACCCACCATCAAGAAAAACATCGGCCTCTACCGTAGGATTACCGCGGCTATCTAAGACTTGTCTTGCTTTAATATCCGAAATTGTAAAATTATCCATAAGAATATTATAGCATTTTTTAAAACGTTTATGTTATAATTGAATAAAGCATTTAAATGAGAGGAATTTTTTATGGATCCAAACACTCCAAATCCAACTCCGGAGCCAGATTTGAACGAGCCGATGGATCAGCCAGCCGCACCAGCTCCAGAGCAGGTCGCCGCCCCAGCTGAACCAGTTCCAGTCGAACCGACTCCAATCGAACCTGCCCCAGCTGAACCAGCCCCAACGGCGGGCCCAATTGAACCAGCTGAACCGGTGGCTTCAGCTACACCTGAACCGGCTCCACAACCATTTACTGACCCTACCACGTCTTTCAATTCAGACGACAAGGGCGACATTGTTCTTAATCGTAAAAAAGGTAAGGGTGGATTAATTGCTGGCATTATCGTAGTATTACTTCTCTTGGGTGGTGGTGCTTTTTATCTATTTAATTATGTGCTTAGATCCCCAGAAAAAGTTGCGCTAACTGCTATCACTAATTTCATTACGGCCGAGAACGAAACCGTCAACGGCACAATCAAACAAGAAACTCTTCTTGATGGCGAAGTTGTAAATACTACAACCGGTACCTTTAACTATAGCGGCAAGCAAGGTCTTCCTTTGCAATTAGGTTTTTCTGTTGCTATTGACGAAGACAATAATGCAGGAGTAGAAGCCAAAGTAGATAGCGAAGGCGTCATTTATGCCAAATTAGATGGTGTTGATGATTTTGCAGACTTACTTGGCGGTGATGAGGCCGAAGCTATTGTCGATCTCCTTGACAAGCGCTGGCTCGAGATTAACATCCCAAAGATTACCGAAAAATATGGTGACTTATTTGGCGAAGAAGTTACAACGGTTGTTAATGGCTACTACGGATGTATCATCAACTCGATGAAGAGTTCGAAAAAAGCATCTAATGATTTAGCAGAGCTCTACAAGAGCAACCAATTCTTAACTGCTACAAAGTACACCGGTAAAGAAATCTCAATCGCTAGTGGCAACAGCGGCTACGCCCTTAAGTATGATACCGATAAATTAGCCAACTTCATCAAAGGCGTCCCAGGCCTATCTAGCGTCAAAGAATTGAGCAGTTGCTTCTCTAAATATAGCGAGAGCAGCTCTGCGGATGATATTGCCGATCCAGATACTATCGCCGAGATAAAAGAATCATTCCCAAAGAATCTAATCACCATAATCGAAACAAATGGTAAAGATCAATTGGTTCGCTTCTACGCTTCTAACACAGAAGACGATCAGCGTGTTACGTTAGACCTTAAGGTCACCTATCCAGCCAGCATCAACTTCGAAAAACCAGAAGCTAAGAGCATCACCGACTTCATCGATGACATTTTGAAGTATCAACCTACCGAAGTTGACTACGACGAAGACGATACCATTGACGAAGAAGATGAAGACGAAACTGAAGATGAAACCGAAGACGAAGAAGAAACTGAGTCAACGGAAGATAAGAAAGTAGTCAGGAACTAATAATCGACAAGTAGCGCAATATATTATATAATATATATATGCAAGAAGCGCTAAAAAACAAACTTAAAACCTTACCCTCCTCCCCAGGCGTTTACTTCCACAAGAACGCCGAGGGGGAGGTTATTTATGTTGGCAAAGCCGCAGTCCTAAAGAATCGTGTGCGCCAGTATTTTCAAAACACCGTCAAAGATCCCAAGACCGAAGCGCTAGTTAAAGAGATTGCCATGACCGACTGGATTGTGGTTGATACCGAGATGGACGCACTCTTTCTTGAGTCCGAAATGATTAAGCGCTACATGCCAAAGTGGAATATCTTACTGCGTGACGACAAGACTGTAATCTATGTGCGCATTGATATGAAATCTGAAGTGCCGTATGTCTCTTTTACTCGCAACCCAATTGATGATGGCGCCTCATATATTGGCCCGTTTTATGGTAAACTCGCCATTGAAAAGGCTTTGCGCATCCTAAGAAAGATCTTTCCATATTATGATAAGCCTTATAACGGCAAAAAAAACCTTAACACCGATCTTGGTCTTACTCCAGGTATTGAAGTAGGGAAGGCTACGCCAAAAGATTACAAAAAGAATTTGCGCAAATTAATCCGATATTTAGAAGGGGATCGTGACAAACTCTTAAAAGACCTCGAAAAACAGATGTATGTTGATTCGGCTGCTGGCAACTACGAAGCTGCCGCAGAAGCCCGCAATCAACTCTTTGGCTTAAGAGAACTCAAGAAGAAAATTGTTTTTTCAGACAAGGAATTCCTAGATATTTCTTCTGATCAAGCTCTTTTCCAATTGCAAGTGTTGTTAAAATTACAACACCCACCACGCCGAATAGAAGGATATGACATATCACACCAATCTGGCACCAACGTTGTAGCCAGTATGGTAGTGTTTGTTAACGGTGTGAGCGATCGAGCCGAATACCGCAAATTCAAGATAAAAGTAGACAAGAATAACGACTTTGCTAATATGCGCGAAGTCTTAACTCGTCGTCTCAAGCACCCAGAATGGGACATGCCAGATCTCTTTTTGATTGATGGTGGTAAGCCTCAACTAGAAGCTGTCAAAGACGTTCTTATTCCTACCGGTATCCCTTATATTGGCTTAGCTAAGCAAGACGAAATCATTATTGTGCCAAATGGAGATGGATACGATGAAGTTCGCATCTCGCACAATACTCACATCATTAAACTCTTACAGCGTATTCGTGACGAATCACACCGTTTTGCCATTACTTATCACACTCTCCTAAAACGCAAAAATATGCTAAAATAAGCACTATGATTAAAAGTCAGCTTGCTATTTTTATGCTACGTTGGTTGGTCTCAACCTGTGGTATGTGGCTTTGTATTAAGCTTTTTGCCACTGTGACCGTGCCAGATGATTTTTGGCTCTACGCTACCGCCGGCCTGGTTTTTTCACTGATTAATTCTATCGTGAAGCCACTCACTAAAATGTTAGCCCTACCTCTAATAATTCTTTCGATGGGCATCTTTTCACTTATCATAAACGTAGCGATGGTTGAGCTAGCCATCTGGATCTTACCGGACGTCTCTATGGGCTTCTGGGGCTCTATCTGGTCCGCACTCATCCTTAGCCTGATAAATAGTCTTGTCAATTTACTGGTCCCGTCTTATAATAGTAAGTAATTATGGAAATAGGTTCACTGTTACAAACTATTATCTTTATCTCCGCTATCTTAGTGATTTTACTCATTTTGTTACAACAACGCGGCGCCTCACTTGGTGCCGGCTTTGGTGGCTCAGGCGAACTCTTTACCACTCGCCGTGGCCTTGATAAATCTCTCTTTAACGCCACCGTTGTCCTAGTACTCGTATTTGTATTTTCTATCGTCGGACTACTATTAATACCAGCATAAAATGGCAAATATAATCAAAAAGCGTGGGCAAAAACTAGTAAAGCAAATCTCTCGCATCTCGCAAAAAGCCGGTGAAGAGAGTAAAGAGCGTATCAAGGAAAACTTGGTGGAGCGCTTGCCACACGTCAAGAACGTCCGCCTTTTGATCATTGAATGGAGCCTCTTAGTAATGGCTATTATTATGCTAGCCATCACACAGGCCCTTTGGTATGCCGAATCTTATTCCAATACCACCTTCGTTAGCGGCGGCACCTACATTGAAGCAACACTCGGCAAAATTAACTCGCTAAATCCACTTTTTGCTAGCACTAGTAGTGAAAAGGCCCTCAGCCGCCTAATGTTCTCGACACTTTCCACCACCGATTATTCTGGTCACATTGGCCCAGGCCTTGCTGAGACTATCATCGCCGACAAAACTGGCAAAGTCTGGACGATTAAGCTGCGTGATAACCTCAAGTGGTCCGATGGGGAACCACTCACTAATGCTGACGTGCTCTTTACTATCTCTCTAATCCAAAATAGTAAGGTTAATTCTAACTATTCTTCTAATCTTGCCAATGTGAAAGTAGCTGAACAAGAAGATGGCACCATCACTTTTACTCTGCCAGCCGTCTATGTCAGCTTTGCTACGGCCTTAAACATCCCAATTCTGCCGGAGCACATCCTAAAAGATGCTACGCCAGAACTCTTACTTGAACATAGCTTTAGTTCTGCGCCGGTCACTTCTGGAGCCTTCGCCTACAACGCTACACAGGCAGTAGGCACAAGTGGCGAAAAAATCATTTATCTTACTAGAAACAATCATTATTACAAGGGTGCACCGATGCTAGATAGTTTTGCCATCCACGCCTTTATCAGCGCCGATGATATTGTTAGCGCCTTTAAAAATGCTTCTATTACCGCTACCGCCGAGCTTTCCGATTTAGACAAAGACCGCGTGTCTTCTTCACTAATATATGAAAAACAAACTGCCATCAATAACGGTGTCTATTTATTCTTCAACACAACAAATGGTGCCTTTAAGACTAAAAGTCTGCGTAAAGCCGTGCAAAGAGGTTTAGACTTAGGTAAAATTCGTGAACTCGTAGGCGACGAAAGACATATCGACTACCCAATTCTATCTTCACAAATTGCTCTTAAAAACTATGCAAGTTTGCCGGATTATGATCCTTCTGCCGCGATGGATACTGTTACGGCAGCTAAACTCACCGAACCAATCCGCCTCGTGACCGTCTCTACTGGCTACATGCCAAAACTGGCAGAACAAATCAAGGAGCAACTTGGCTACATTGGCATGGATGTAAACGTAGAAACCTATGAACCAAGCCAAGATTTTGTAATGAACGTCATCTCTACGCGTTCTTATGATATCTTGCTCTACGAAATAGAACTTGGCCCAGACCCAGACCTACTAGCTTATTATCACTCATCTCAAGCTACCAACTCTGGCCTGAACCTCTCTAATTATCACAACGCCCTCGCGGATGACCACATCCTGGCTGCTCGCAGTAGTATGGACGCTAATCTGCGCACCGCCAAGTATGAATCCTTCATCAAACAATGGGTTGAAGATGCTCCTGCAGTAGGACTATACCAAGTAAATATGACCTATTACTTTAATAAAAATGTCCGCTCATTCTCAGAGAATAATCACCTAGTTTCGGCCACTGATCGTTTTGTGGATGTAGAAGACTGGGCCGCCAAAAAAGACGAACGCAACCGCACGCCATAACCTTGAAAAAAATGCGCGGTATGATATAATGTTGACATGCGCCTGTGGTGGAATTGGTAGACACGCTACCTTGAGGTGGTAGTGGCCAGATTCACGGCTGTGCTAGTTCGAGTCTAGTCAGGCGCACCAAAAAAGAGCCTTCGGCTCGTTTTTTGTTAATACACTTGTGTTTTTTATAGCATGGTATAAGAATGTGGCAAGAGCGTATCTAGTTCTGTTCTTAAGAAGGCGCACTAATCGAGGACTATATTGATACACAAAAAATCACGCCGGTTTCCCAGCGTGATTCTTTTTTTAAGGCTTATTTTAAACCTCGCGTTTTTTGTTTCTCATCATGGCGAAACTTAGTGCGGCTAAGATCGTCATCACGACGGCGATGATAGCAAGTACGATGAGTGGAATATTACTCGCCTTCGCTATCTTTATACTTGTAGTAATTGACCTGCCGTTAGTGTAAACGGCTTTTACTTCATGTATGCCATCGCCTAAATTATTGAGGTAATCTTTGTCCAGGGTGATTACCAAACCGTCCTCAGTGCCGCGGACCGTATAACTGTCTTTACTAACTAATGAACCATCCACAAATAACTCTTTAAAGAAGTCTGCTGGACCGCCAGCTCTTAACACTACATCGTTGCCGTTAAACTCAATCTCTGAGTCTCCCACAAAACCGTAAGTAATCTTCTTAACCGTGATTGGAACTTCCGTAGTAAACTCGCCAAAGGTGAGGATTATTTCTTCGGTACTGCTAATGAGTGCTGTATCGCTGAACTTGTAAGTTTCAATCTCTTTGGCTGTACCATCATCATAGGCCACCTTTACCACCATGCCGGTCTTGTCGAAGCTCTCGCCTTCGTAGTAAGTGGTCTTGGTTGGCAAGGTATCTACAAAGATTCCAGTAGCAGTTGGGGTTTTTACTGTCGGTTCCGCTGGTTTACTTGTGGTCTTAGCCGTCTGGTAGATGATCACGGTCTGTGGAGTTGGTGTTGGAGTTGGAGTTGGAGTTGGCTCTGGTTCTGGATCTGGTTCTTGCTCCGCCTCGTTCACGATAATTGGCACATCCACAGTCTTGCTACCATAGGTAATCGTTACCTTATTGGTGCCTACGGCTAGTGCTGTATTTTCAAAGGTATAATCATCAACCGTACCGGTAGAACCGTCACTGTAATGTGCAGTAATCACCATACCGGTTTTATCAAAGTGTTCACCTTCGGTGTAGATCACTTTATTTGGTAACTGCGAGACTTCTAGGCTAATGACCTCAAGATTAACCGTTATTGGCACATCTACGTTCTTACCACCGTAACTAATCGTTACTGCGGTCGTGCCGGCCGCGAGCGCCACATCATCAAAGGTATAATCTTCCACTACTACATCGTCGTTGTTATCATAATGTGCCGTCACTACCATACCAGTCTTATCGAAGTGCTCGCCCTCGGTATAGACTGTCTTAGTTGGCTGAGTGGTGACAGAAATCGATTCTAACACCCTCACGGTGATTGGCGTGGTAGCATTTTTGCCACCGTAGCTAATCGTCACACTCGTAGTGCCGGCCGCTAG
>JAFROU010000049.1 GCA_017429465.1 Candidatus Saccharimonadota bacterium | reverse complement strand
GAATTAACTTCACTTTCCGACCTTTTGGCCGATTCTTACGAACGCATCAACCGTCTTCGCGAAAACAAAGGAGCTTTGCGCGGACTTAAAACCGGCTTTCACGATATTGATAAGAAAACGGCTGGTTTTCAAAAAGGTGAATTAGTTGTCATCGGTGCTCGCCCAGCCATGGGTAAAACTACCCTCGCTCAAAACCTTGCCTACAATGTTGCAAAAATCAATAAATGTGGTGTACTATTTTTCTCAATGGAAATGTCATCCGATGAAATTGTCGATCGCATCCTTTCCGACATCTCCGACATTAAAAGCTGGAACATCCGTAACGGTCTTCTAAGTGACGACGAGTTTAGCAAAATTGGCAACTCCCTCAGCGATCTAGATGAAACTCCGCTCTACATTGACGATTCTTCTTCTATGAACGTGCTTGACTTGCGCAACAAAGCCCGCCGCGCTGCGCACGATCACAATATTGGCATGATTATCCTTGATTATTTGCAGTTACTGCAAGGTACCGACCGCTATGCTGGTAACCGCGTGCAAGAAGTTACCGAAATTTCCCGTGGTCTAAAAACACTAGCCAGGGAACTAGAGATACCAGTCGTCGCCCTTGCCCAGCTTTCCCGTAACGTCACCGGCCGCGAGGATCCACGCCCAGTCCTTTCTGACCTTCGTGAATCTGGCTCAATCGAGCAAGACGCCGACCTAGTAATGTTTCTGCACCGTCCAGATTATTATCATCAAAACGACGACAGTTACACGCCAACTAATACTACCGAGCTAATCATAGCTAAACACCGCCACGGCTCACTTGGTAAAATCGATCTCTTCTTCGAAGGCGATTACAATCGTTTCCGTTCTCTAGATACGTCTCACGATTAAACACTAGTTTAAAGATTTATGCTATAATACTTATGTGAGAAAGATAATTATCTCCAGATTGTTTTTGTACCGTAACCGCTTCTACATCGGTTACGTACTGCTTGGCCTCGCTTTTATCGCCCTACTTGTTTTTATGCCGTCAATTAGTCCGGACGGTCTATCCGAGACTGAAGTTCAGTCAGCCGTAACTTCTTATAACCTAAATTTTTCTTCACTCACGAGTGATAACGTTATCGACTTACCGTATCATGTTCTACAAAAGATCTCGATTCTAGTTTTTGGTCTTACCAACTACGCCATTAAACTGCCTAGCATCCTAATTGGCCTCGCTCTTGGCTTTCTTTTAATTCTCCTCCTCAACCGTTGGTTTAAAAACAACGTCGCCCTATTCGCTTCCATTCTGACCATTCTTTCCTCTCCATTCCTATATCTCGCCGGCAGTGGCACCCCACTAATCATGTTAGTTTTTTGGCCAACCTTCTTGCTCTGGCTTGGCTCAAAGATCCAAGGCGTCAAAAAACCACGCCCATCCTATTGTTTTATATTTGCCGCCGCTCTTTTGCTATCATTATTCACACCACATCTAATTTATCTAGCTGTTTTCATCGTCCTATTTGCGATGATTCAGCCGCATCTTCGTTTTACCGTCACACACCTACCAAAAGTACCGCTAGTTATTTCTGGGATAGTCATTATTGCCGGTTTAGTACTACTTGGCATTAATATCAGCGCACATCCAGAAACTATCGTCACCTTGCTTGCCGCCAATGGCCTCACGGCATCAAGTTATTTTGGCAACATTGGCACTGCCTTTGTTCCGTTCTTCTCGTGGAGTGGTGGCACCGAGAGCCTCTTCCTCTCACCGCTCATTGGTCTCGCTACTATCGCCATCGCACTAACTGGCCTAATCTCCACCGCTAAAGGTTTCTTTGCATCGCGCAATTCCATTGCCTCATGTTTTATTATCTTCACTGTCATTTTAGCGGGCTTCAATCCAGACTCTGCCATTTTAATAATCCTACCGCTTTCGATTCTCATTGCACATGGTCTCCGCTACATTCTTGAAAAATGGTACGGCCTCTTTCCGGAAAACCCATATGCCCGTATCTTTGCAATTTTGCCAATCAGCATTTTCCTCGGCATCATTATTGTTTCCGATTTAACTCATTTTACCTTCGGCTACCGTTATGATCCATCAGTTGCCATTAACTTTTCTAACGATTTAGCCTTAGTCCACCAAAACCTTGATAACAAATCTGCCACTCTTTTAGTAGAAGAAAATACCTTATCGTCTCAATTTTATTCAATTCTCAATGAAGACGCCGAAGTCTACGTTACCACCACCTTGCCAGAAAACGTCAGTGGACCAATTGCTATTCTTGGTAACTCCAACATTAGCCCTTCGGTTCTACCGAAAGAATACCAATTACACCGCATTGTAACCTCGCAAAAATCAGATAACTCTGCTAGAATATACATATATACACGCCCTGGAGTAGAGCAGGGACAATAAAGGAGAAAAACTATGGGTCAGACTATGGACCAAATGAAAATGCTGAATCAATTACGTAAAGCACAAAAAGATTTAAAGAACGAAATTGTAGAAGTCGAAGCTGGCGATGGCGCCGTTGTGGTACAAATCACTGGCGAGCTCAAAATTAAGAAAGTCTCCATTGACCCAGACAAAGTTGATCTAGACGATATTCACGAACTCGAACGCTGGATTGAAAACTGTCTACGCGACGGTTACGCCAAAGCCCAAGAAATTGCCACTGAAAAAATGAAACCACTAATGGGTGGATTAGGAAATCTTGGCTTCTAATGTTGCCAAAATCGCTTGAAAACACTATTGAAGCACTCAGCCATTTACCAGGCGTTGGTCCGCGTACAGCTGAGCGCTATGCCTACTATTTATTCAAAAGCAATCAACAAATATCATCAAACATCGCAAGCGCACTCGAAAACCTGCACGATGGTGTTAAAACCTGTCCAATCACTTTTGCTTTAATTGATGCAAACGACAAGGTCTCCTCATTTTATGATGACCCCTCGCGTGATAAGACTACTGTGCTAGTCGTCGAAGAGCCACTTGATATTTATGCTATCGAACAAACTCACCAATACAAAGGCACTTACCATGTTCTCGGTGGTGCTATTTCACCAATCGACGGAATCACAGCTGATCAACTACATATCAAGGAACTAGTATCTCGTGTTGATAAAGACAAAGTTAAAGAAGTAATTGTTGCCACCAACCCGTCCGTAGAAGGTGAATCGACTGCATTATTAATTCAAAAAACTCTACTCGAAAACCATCCTAAACTTAAAATTACTCGTCTCGCTCGTGGTCTACCACTAGGAGTAGACTTAGGATATGCCGACCAAATTACACTTTCCGCCGCGCTAAACAATCGAACGGATCTATAAAATGCAGGGGCTCACTTCCGCTGAAGTCGAACAAAGAATCGCAGAAGGCAAAACTAACCACATTACCGTCAAAGCGACTTCCACTTGGTCCATCCTTCGCAAAAACATCTTTACCGTTTTCAATTTTGTTAACATTATTCTAGCAATTTTGATTTTCACGACCGGCACTTTTAAAAACGCGCTCTTTGCCGGAGTTGCTATTATCAATACCGCCATTGCTATTTTTAATGAAGTACGTGCTAAAAAGATTGTCGACAAACTTTCAATCATCACTACTAAAAAACAAACTGTCATTCGCGATGGAAAAGAAATTGAAATCGATAATGAAGATATAGTATTGGGTGATACCATTAAATATACCCTTGGCGATCAAATCGTAGTCGATTCGGTAGTCCTTACTGGCAACGTAGAAGTTAATGAATCATTTATTACTGGCGAATCAGATAATATTGCCAAAAAAGCCGAGGACAAGCTTATTTCTGGTAGCTTTGTCGTTAGTGGTACTTGCTACGCTAGAGTAATCACAGTTGGTAACGATAATTTTACTTCCGAAATCCTAAAAAATGCTAAGTCAATTAAACAAAAACAGTCTAAACTCTTTCACATTCTTAATAAGATCGTTCAATACATTTCATATTCGTTAGTGCCTATTGGGCTCCTTTTATTCTTCCATCAATTATCGATTGGCGCAGACTATTCTACGGCCATTACATCCACGGTGGCGGCGCTAGTAAGTATGATTCCGGAAGGCCTAATGCTTCTTACTTCTTCCGTCCTCGCACTTAGTACTATTCGATTGTCGCGCAAAAAAGTGCTCGTCCAAGATCTTTATTCAATTGAAACTTTGGCCCGTGTTGACACTATCTGCCTTGATAAAACTGGCACTATCACCACCGGGCAAATGACAGTTTCAGATGTTGTACCAGTTGGCAAACACACCAAAAAGGAGATGGCTAAAGTCGTTTCTGCCATTATTGCTAACTTAAAAGACAACAACGCCACTTCCGCCGCCTTAGCTAAAGAATTTGGCAACGATTCAAAACTAATTGCTACCGAAAAAATCCCGTTTTCTTCTGATCGCAAATATAGCGGTATCAAAATCAAAAAAGACACCTACCTCATGGGCGCACTTGAATTTGTCACTACCGACCGCAAATATTTTAAACACGAACAAGAACTTTCAAAAG
>JAFROU010000048.1 GCA_017429465.1 Candidatus Saccharimonadota bacterium | reverse complement strand
GACGACAAAAATGATAGTGCGGTATTCCGTCCTCATAAATGCAGCAGCACCGTCTCTGATGATCCCAGCCATTTCCTCCATCTCGGTTGTTCCTTCGGGCAAATCACGAATCTTCTTGAAGCTCAAGAAAATATACACGAAGGCGAAGATAACAATCGGCAACGTGATGAACCATGCTAACAAGATACATCCCTCCTTCTGCTTTTTAAGGTTCATTGCAGTAGCATAAAAAATGCCTAACAACACGTCCCCAACTCATAAAAAAATACGGTTGGTAACGGCGTTCATTTTACTAGATAATAATTTAAAAGTCAATTTAAACGAAAATAGGAGACGCTATGACAGATAGGTCTCCTATAAATTTTTGTTTCGGATTTTTCTAGGTGGACGAATACATAGCAATCATAGCTCTACACTCTCCACCCGGAATTCTGATGCCTCTCAACGTCAGATTCATCCGAATTCCTAACTCTATTTTAGCATGAGCTGAATCTGTGTCAACATTGTTTTTTCTGGATTTTGTGTTGTAGTTTTATGTATACTAACAGGGGTAAATTCCAAAAAACTATTGACTTTTGGTTGGAATTATTTTTAAACAAAAGTATGTTTTTATGGTAAAAGTGCGGGTTTTAGCGTATAATAGAAGCCATAAACATGTTGGAGGTAAATGTGAAAAAGAAAAATCGTCGGTCTTTTAAGGAATGGCTCGAAAAGTGGCTGGATGAGTGGAAAATGGCCTTTTCTGGTGTAATACTAGCCTCAAAGAATATGAAGTTTCTAGCTATAGTATTAGTTGTATTTTTGGTTTTTGGCACTTTAATGGTGCTACTCTCGAATGGCTTCACTACGTTTAGCCTGTTATTCTCTGTTCCCTGGCCAGAAAAATTCAAGATCTTAGCTAACGCCTTCTTCGGTTTATTTGGTTACAATCGTAATTTTTTTGATTTTCTAGTGACTTTCCTAATTGCACTACTCCAAGGTATCCTGATTGGTTTATTAGTGTTGGTCTGGAAAAAGCGTAAAGCATCTTCTAACTCCACTAACGTGCAAAATGCCGGGCTGGCAGCCGGGCTGGCCGTTATTAGTTCTGGTTGTCCAACTTGTGGTACCACTATTTTGACACCAGTCCTTGGCACACTCTTTAGCGGTAGTGGTTATGCACTGGCTGGGGCTTTATCGGAGATTATTCTAGTTCTAGCGATTATCGTGGCGCTTCTAACTCTAAAGAAGATTGGAGAGGAAGCGTATGTTATAATTATTAGTGAAAAGTATCAAGCAAAGAAGGAGGCAACTCGTGGGTAAAGTCCTGCGTATTATCGCAATTGTATTAGTAGGTGGTTTATTGTTGGTGGGTATTATTGTTAGCTCTTCAACCAAAGCGCCAACTGATCCAATCTGGGATACAGCGACTATCATGGGCAATCCTGAGGCTAAGAATCACTATCACACTAACACTGATGTAACTTGTCCATACTGCCTTGCTTTTGAATATGCTTTAATCCAGAATGAAGAAGAATTTAAAAAAGATTATATTGAGAAAAAGAACATCGTTTACGAAGTAAGAGTAAGCGATTTTTTGTACCAGTATGGCGAACATCCGACCGACGCCTCACGTGAAGGAGCGGAAGCAATTTTCTGCGCCAAGAACGAAGGTAAATTCTGGGATTATTACAATCATGTTGTGGTTAAGCTGTGGGAGACCTATTTTAAAAATGGCATTCAAATTGGAGCGATGGCCAAACTTGATAAGTCCTACTGGAAGAAGCTTGGTGAAGAGGTCGGCCTAGGTGAGACCTTTAACAACTGCGTAGAAAATGACGAGACCTTGGATGCCGTTATAGAATCTACTGAAAAGACCTTAACAACCTTCCATAAAGAAGGCGCCGGTGGCATGCCATATTTCAAATTTAATAGCACCACTAAAAATGGCTTCTCACTTGATTGGGGTTGGGATTACGTTAAATACTTCCTTGATTCTGGGATAAAGAAATAACTTTAGCTTCAAACAATACGGTTGGCACCGCTGGTGGCGGAGTAAAATCGGTTGGTTTTAGTGGGTATTTGATTTTGGTCTGGTATTTAACTATTAACTCTTGCCCTAACTGAGAAGTATAGTGGCGATTCGTATTCAGAAGTTTGAGAGCAAATTGTTTTTGCAAAATTAAATAGAAAGATTGGGGCGGATTAGCGCTTTCAATGAGTTTGTGAACAATCTGAGAGCTAAGGTGAAACGGTGGATTGGCAAAAACCTTATATTCTTCAGTGGGAAGATCGATGGTAAGAAAATCTTGCTCTATGACTTTGACGTTCTCAATTTGATATTTTTTGAGATTCTCACGGAGTTTTTCGGCTGTCTGATGGTCCGGTTCAACCGCCCAAACCTCGCGGCAACGTTTGGCTAGCGCCGTAGTGATGACGCCAGAACCAGCACCAATATCGATGACAAGGTCGCGTTTTTTGATATTGGAATGGCCAATGAGCATCAACGCAAGGCGCGGGGAGCGCAGAAAGTGTTGAGAAAGTAAATGATTACGCATTAGAATTCTGGAATTTTGATAGTCTCGATGTTGCCAGTGGCAAGATCTTTGAGCCCAATTTCGCGAGATTTGATTTCGTCTTCACCAATAATACAAGCGTGGTCGGCAATTTTAGCAGCATAGGTCATTTTATCACCAAGTTTTTTATCGCCATAGATAATATCGGCCGTGAAGCCTTCGGAAGCAAGATGGTTTTGCAGGGCGCGAGCGAAAGGATAGGCTTCTTTGCTGAGCGGGATGATGGCTGTGCTAACTGGTTTAATGAATTGTTTGTCAAGCAAACCATTAGAGTTTAATAGATAGAATAAACGAGTAAGACCAATCGAGCCGCCAACTCCTGGTAAGGATTGCTCAGTATAGTGACTAGCGAGATTGTCGTAGCGGCCGCCAGAACAAACTGAGCCAAGGTTAAAGTGTTCTTCAGAGAAGGTTTCAAACACGGTGCCAGTGTAATAATCTAGGCCACGCACAATCATCATGTCAGCAATGACGGAATCGGCTGGGCAAAGTTCTTCAAGCATTTCCATAACCTGGAGAAGTTCTTCTAGGCCTTGAATAAAGTCAGCATCGCCAACGTTAAGACTACGGAGTTCGGATTCGACTTCTTTGCGATTACCCTTGATTCCGACAAATGTTGTAAGTTTTACAACATTTTCTTCACCTAGGCCTAAATCCTTGAGGGCGGCGTTAGTGACGGACAGCGGAACCTTAGTGGCGTGGTCTACAATGCTGTAAATATCTGCAGAACGATGGTTGAGATTCATTGAATCTAGTAGGCCATTTAAGAGTCTGCGGTTACTAAGGTGAACTTTAAGGTTTGGCAGATTAAGATGGCCAAGAGCCTCGTATAAAGTAGCTATGACTTCGGCATCATATTCGATTGGCAAGGAATTTCTACCAATCACATCAATATCGCACTGGTAGAATTCGCGGAAACGACCTTTTTGAGCGCGTTCACCGCGAAAGTTACGGCCAATTTGTGAAACTTTAAATGGAAAAGCTAAGTCATTTACGTGTTCGACCACATAGCGAGCTAACGGCACGGTGTGGTCAAAACGAAGTGCCTCGTCCGCTTCGTCGGCAGTTTCGGCAGTTTTAACGACTTTATAAATTTGCTTCTCGGTTTCCCCACCGGCTTTAGCAAGCAAGATTTCAGTACGATCAATCGTTGGGGTTTCAATATTCTGGAAACAATGATGAGCAAAGGAATCGGCAATGTTATTTTTGATCTGATTAAAAACTGCCTGCTCAGCTGGTAAGAGCTCTTGCATGCCAGATATTGGAGAAGTATTTAATTTTTTCATAAGTATATTATACCATAATGGGATTAAAATATTAGACAAGGGCAGTTAAGATGTGATATAATACTCGTATTGTGGCTCTGTAGCTCAGTTGGTAGAGCAGAGGCCTGAAGAGCCTTGTGTCACTGGTTCAAGTCCAGTCGGAGCCACCAGATTATATTTAAATCGGCAAAATGGCCGATTTTTTAGTAGTAAATTTCTGTTAAGTACCTTGCAGGTTCTAGGGTGCAATTTTGTACCGATTTTGCACAAAAAATGGGGCAAAAGTTGCTATTTTGCCCCTATAAAATCATCTGTTAATACCCTAAACAATCAGGTCTAAAAAGCACTATAGAATTAATATACGATGCTTTCCTTTTTGCTATATTTGCGAATAGTTGTCCGAATTGGTAATCCAGTTCCTGAAGTTTTTTGAAACCGAACCAGAATCTGTTTTTGGTACTCTTACGTCCAGTGTGGACCCATTACCTAGCTTTACTTCAATACAGTCAGTCCATTCATCATCTTTACAGTTACCATTCCCTGGAGAAATCATCGCATGCGAAGTTGCTACGCTTTCATTTTCTATTATCTCAAAGGTGTCCACTGCCTGAGGATAGTCGTTATAATAAACATATTTTTGAACTAAGTCTCTCCAGTTTTCGGGTTTTTTAATTTTAAAATTCCATACTCCAACGAAAATGTAGTCTTCCGAACTATTATTTACAGCGGTCGTTGAATCATCTCCTGATCCGTTAATCGTACTTCCATTATTAGTATTACCATTTTCTGACACAGAAATCTTGTTATTTAGATTATTGACCTGGGTTTTTAGTTCGGAAATTTGATTATCTTTATCGGAACCCCGCATCATACCATAAACACCAAATCCAATTCCACAAACTGCCATAACGCATGCAACCACAGTAGCAATTTTTAGCCCATTTCCGCCTTTTTGTTTATTTTCTACTACTGGCGCCACCGGTATTCCGGTATTAGTATTCTGTTCCATTAAGATTCCTTTCTATAATACTTATGTTTTTATAGTAACACGATTCAACTTTTTTCCAATTGTCTTCCTTATAGATTGTTAATGCATGAACAATTCTGCCCCACCAAACCGTATTTAAATCGGCAAAATGGCCGATTTTTTAGTAGTAAATCCTTGTTAAGTACCCTGCAGCAATAGTATGCAATTTTGGAGCATTTTTGCAGCAAAAAATATGCCGAAAATGCGGTTTTTACCCCTATAAAAATGTCTGTTAATACCCTAAACAATCAGGTTCCTAAAAACTAATCCTTGTATTTCCAATGATACCCACCAGCAGTATCTGCTCGACCTTTACAAACTTTTCCTATTCTTTCACCACACGCTAGATTGCACGACTTGGCGGCACTATCTATGCTACTAAACACCTCCCCGGTATCAATATTGACAACAGCACGAGCGTTTGGTGCTATTCTACGTGTGCACTTAGGACAACCCTTCCGCTTTGACCTAACCATTCTATAAACCTTTGACTCCCAAGTATAGCCACATTTAGGACACTTCCAGTTGACAGACATTTTACATCCAGGATGAACATCCTTAGGAGTTAATGCATTTGATTTTGCATCCCAATACTTACATATGTCAGGATACTTTTCAAATAGACTTCCTTTGCTAGCGACGTCATTTTTTAGGCGAGTCATTACTTGTTTTTCTCTTGCGCATTTTGGGCAACCTTGATTATTCGATGAAGTTCTATTATTTACCTTTGACGGCCATTCATGTCCGCATTTTAAACACTTAAACCACATTGGCTTATTACTTGATACCGCTACTTTATCAGCTGAGATACCATTCTTTTCTTCCATAAATTCCGCAGCTATATCTGGCCGCTCTTTTGCAAGGGAATGCTCGCCAATATATTCCCCATTTTTTAAAAGGCCTGGCCCAAAATCTGCGCAAAACGGGCACCCAGACGGCCGTTTACCCGTTCTCGACGCAATTTCTGCTGGATAACTATGCCCTTTAGGGCAAATCCAATAGGCTTTCTTGCCTGCATGAGCGGCCACTCTATCCGGAGTTAGCGGATAGTTTTTCTCATAGTCCCATTCTTTTGCAATGTCGGGGTATAACTCGGCTAAAGATTTACTATCCGTGCCATCTACGAGGAACTTACAGATTTCTGCGTTGTCCCTACAGCAATTCACATCAATACTTGTTTTGATATGATAATCGTTCTCGATAATCCCTAAGAGCTGCTTAATTGGCTCAGTCATATGGTTCCCGTTCATGATAGCCTTGGGGGTAATAATCGAGCCATCAAGAAGCGGGCAATCTGGCTCTCGAATTCTGATTATTCGTACGTTATTCTCTTTGCATTTTCTATCTTTTTCGATATCTTTGGCCACTTCTGAATGCCATCGTCCCCCATCATACTCAATTCCTAGTTTTATTTCTGGAATAAAGATATCTATTTCTTTGCCGTCCAAAAAATCTGGCCTATAGTTTTCCTTAACATCATCAAATATTTTCTTTAGGTAAAATAGAATTGCTTTTTCTGGAATAGAGACCCGAGTACTACATAAACCACAAGTCATGCTTTTATTGGCTTTTAGATTCGATTGCAAAATAACTTTTTCTCGTCCGCATACGCATCGGCAAAGCCATTGTTTTTCATGCCGACCAGTTTTCGGCTTAACATAATCATCTGCACGCTTAATGACGGTAAGAAAACCGTACACTTCTCCGATATTGACTGGCAATTGATGTTTACAGCCATTCATTCCGAGCCTGTCTAGTTTATGAAACCAGTCCGTAGTTATAATTACCTCATTTCCACACACATCACAAATGCATCGCCATTGGCTATTTCCTATATATTCCTTAGCAACGAGCGTACCCGCTCTTTGCCCAACTAAATTAGACCTGGGCGTACATTTTCTCATATTAATATTATCCCATATTTTTAATAATATTCAAGTAGCACTCTCTGTTTGTATTTTTATAGATTGTTAATGCATGAACAATTCTGCCCCACCAGATTTTATATGAGTCGGCATTTTGGCCGATTTTTTGTGACAAATATCTATAGTACTACGACGTTCTGGTTTAAATGATATAATAATAATTGTTATGAAAGTGCCATTAAGATACCAAAATACAGAATACGATTGCGGGACGACATCTTTTATTAATGCTTTAGCATATTTATATGATAGAGAAGATTTCCCAGTAGAACTATTGAAACAAATATATAGATTTACTTTAGACGTAAAAGGTCCAGAAGGAATAACGGGTGAAGGTGGAACATCAAAAAAACACACAGAATTGCTATCTGATTGGTTCGTTGAATATGCAAATAAAAATAGTGATTTTGATATTAGCTGCAAGGTGCTCAAGGGCAAGGATGTAACCATAGATAATATTAAGGAGATATTAGATAAAAATGGAGTTGCGATAGCCCGTTGTTGGCAAGAATCTGAACACTATGTCATAATCACAAAAATTGATGACTACTTTGCGTATATTTTTGATCCTTATTATCTTGATAAGGACTACTACGTGGGCGATGAAGACATTGCTATGGTATTTCACGAAGAATTCACCCATAATAGGTTAGTAAAAATTGATAGATTGTTTGATGAGTCCCATAAGGATTATTCATTACTAGAAGAGTCTCGTCGTTCAGTAATACTATTGAACAGATAATTTGAAAAACAAAAAAATCTACAGCCTGCTCATTTTATAGTTTTAATGATATAATCAGTAAAGTTTTATGCGCCTAGTAATTGATAAATTTAAGATTAAAACTGACAAGCCATTAAAAAAAGATTTTAAGGTATTGGTTTGTTCTGATCTTCATGCCGGAGAAAGTATTTTGGTGCCAGGCGTTTTAAATTTCTACAATTTGTTAAAATCGCTATCGAGAATCAAAGACATCGATGTGATTGCGTTAACCGGAGATTTTGTCAACAATGCTCAGTGCTATGCCAATCCTCGTGTCAAGAAAAATTTACATACCTTGATTACGGAGTTAGCTAAACACGCGCCGGTAGTGATGGTTCGCGGCAATCATGATTTAATCATGACGAGCAAAAAGACAGAGAAACTTTATCAAGCCTATGACAAGATCCCTAACGTGTATCTACTCGATAATAAACAAATAAAGATTGGCGACGTAAACATTATTGGCTTTTCTCCGCGTCATGCTTCGTATGATCTTTTAAAACATGGCAAGCGCTCTTACAAAATCACCATGGAAGATTTTCGTAAAGCTAATTTGAAATATAAACCGAATGAAGTGAATATTACTTTAACACATTCACCACATTCACTTTGTAATAAAACTGCGGTTAGATTAATTCCAGATTTTTATAAAAATAACGACGTAATTTTAAGCGGGCATCTGCATAATGGTACTCTCTTTGTTGGTAATACTGAGTGGTTTAGAAAGAAATATAATAATCTAAAAAGTACTAGCCATTTTAAAAACTACCTCATTCGCGTTATGGATAAGGGTGTTTGGGTAGATCCTAAAACGGGTTTTGTGACTGGTCTTTGTCGTGGTGGTCGCTATGTGGGTGCCGGCAAAATTGATCGTATGTATCTACCAAGTTCAAAAGAATATATTGAATTTGATTTAACTGGTGAGCATAAAAAACAGTGCGTGCAAATAACTTCTAAAGGTATTAATAAATACCCTATTATGCCCCTTATTGCTGGTAGGCCAAGTGTGACTGAAATAATAATTACTGGAAAAAAGACTAAATAATTTCAACAATTTTAGTGCGTGATTTACCGCCAGTTTTAATTTCAACTTGAGATTTTGATACACCAAAATATTTGGCAAGAATTTTAATTAGCGCAGCGTTCGCTTCGCCATCGTGAGGTTTTTCGCGCAGATAAACGGTGAGCTTTTCGCGATCCTCTTCCACTAGTGGTCCTTTTTTTGAACCTGGTTTAACAATGACCATATATATCATAATTCAATTTCCTCAAAACGCCATTTTTGTTTAACATCTGGATACTTTTTGTGGTCCACTTCGCTAGCAAACATTTTCAATGGCCTGGCCCATCTTTCGTGTGCGCCATAGATCGCTTGGTAAATCACAACCTTTTCCTTGGACTCAGAATCGTTAACGATATCAAGCACAACATAGAGTTTGTTCTTGAAGTGCTTGTAGGTCTGACCGATGATTATTTCTCTAGACATGGTATAATTATACCATGAATCGAATACCGTTAGCGGAACGTATGCGTCCGCAAACTTTGGATGACGTTGTTGGGCAAGACGATATTATTGGCGATGGCAAAATCTTAACTGAGATTGTAAAAAAAGGTGAACCAGTTAATCTAATTTTTTGGGGGCCTCCTGGAACTGGCAAAACTACGCTGGCCAGGATCTTAGCAAAAGAATACAAAGCGGACTTTATCGAAATCTCGGCTGTCACTTCTGGCAAAAAGGATATCGAAACTGTAGTGGAGCGTGCGCGCACTAACTGGAATTTAAAAACTCGTACCGTGTTATTCGTGGATGAAATTCATCGCTTCAATAAGGCACAGCAAGACGCTTTCTTGCCACACGTAGAATCTGGTTTGATTATTTTAATTGGTGCCACG
>JAFROU010000047.1 GCA_017429465.1 Candidatus Saccharimonadota bacterium | reverse complement strand
GGGGATGAACTTGATGTCCTGATGATTACCGATCAACCACTCACCACCGGTATTTGGACTAAGGCTCGCATTCTTGGCGTGATGAAATTTGTTGATAGCGATGAAGTTGATGACAAAATCATTTGTGTGCCAGCCGATGATCGCAATAATGGTGACATGTACCAAACATTGGAAGATTTGCCAAAGCAATTGATAAAGCAAATTGAATTCCACTTTAGCCACTACAAAGATTTAAAGAAACCTGGCTCAACGGTGGTTAAGGGCTTCTTTGGTGTTGATGAAGCTAAGAAGGTGATTGCCGCTGCAATTAAGCGCTGGGACGAATCAGACCGTAAATAATTGATTAAAAAATAACCCCTTCGGGGGTTATTTTTTATTCTGTGACCTTACAGGTGAAATTTTTTTCTTCGTAGCTAGATTTAATGGCGTCAAAATCATCTGATGATTCTGTGTCATCTTCATCGTAACTATCTTTATAAATAGCAATTAGTTGATAGCCTTCGACTATTATTTCGGCTCTGTCTTTATCGATCTTTTCGGACAATTCATTGTAAGCCTGTTCGGCTTCTTCTTGGTCGTTAAAATCATCAACTACCGTATGAGTAGAGCGATATGGATGATTGTGACCTTTATTAAAATAGTAGTTGGCAGTGACTGTTTCGCTATATGGAACAAGCACGCCCTTCCCTCTTTGCGATGATAAATCGACTGCGTTTTCACAGCTCAAAGTTGTTACTCTAGTAGTATGCGTAACAAGTTGCCAAATCACGAATGAACTTAATGCTAAAACTACTACAATACTAATAATGGTGGCAAGCCTTCTGGCACGTCGCTCTTTTTTAAATTCTTCAACAATATTAGTTTTTTCTTCTGCCACCACACACCTCCATTTTTAGTTAAAGTTCGCTAATTTTAACACGAATTTGTTCAGTTGTATCACGATCACGAATCGTAACGGAATCATCTTCTAAAGTATCGAAGTCAATTACTACACACTTTGGCGTACCAATTTCATCTTGCTTGCGGTAGCGTTTACCAATGTTGCCAGAATCATCCCAAGTTACATTGCCATACTTCTTTCTTAAGATGTCATAGACTTCGCGCGCTTTCTTGACTAGTTCTGGTTTGTTCTTCAGAAGTGGCGAAACGCAGAAACGGTACGGCGCGAGGTTTTCTGGCAGCTTCAACACGATGCGCTTTTCACCATTGACTTCGTCTTCAGTATAGGCAGTTGAAAAGACTGCAAGGAATAAACGTTCTACGCCAATACTTGGTTCAACTACGTGTGGAATGAAGGTTTCGTTAGAGATTTTGTCACGATACTCTAGATTCTTTCCAGCAGCATTAGCGATATTCTTTAAATCAAAATCTGTACGATAGGCAAGACCCATTAATTCTTCTTCGCCGTTTGGATAATCGAACATAATGTCGATTGTGCGTTTAGAATAGTGTGCACGGTCTTCGGCTGGGACCTCCAGATTGTGTAGGTTTTCTTTTGAAAGGCCCATTTTATTAGTAAGAAAATCATAAAAGAGATCTAACATTTTATCAAAATTAGCTTCCCAGGTGTCCGGTGATACAAAATACTCGATTTCCATTTGCGAGCACTCGCGATCGCGTAAAATAAAATCGCGTGGGCTAATTTCGTTGCGGAAGGCTTTACCTTGCTGGGCTAAACCGAATGGTAAGTCTGGATAAAAAGTATCGACGACATTTTTGTAATTTGTAAAGATACCTTGGGCAGTTTCTGGTCTGAGATAGGCAACGTTTTTCTCGGCAAGCTCTGGATTATCTTTAGTGTCTTCTGGTAGTACGGCGCCAACATGAGTTCTAAACATCATATTAAACTTACGGATTGGGCCCCAGTTTTCTTTACCACAGACCGGACATTTGGTGTGGGTGGCTAAAAATTCTTCAGTTGTGACTGATTCAGAAATGCCATCGGCAATTTTATCGGCACGAAAACGGTTTTTGCAATCTTTGCATTCTACTAATGGATCAGCAAAAGTTGCAGTATGGCCGGATGCAACCCAAGTTTTTGGATTCATGATGATAGCAGCATCAATGCCATACATATCATCACGGTCCTCAACAAAGAATTTCCACCATTCATCCATTATTTTCTTTTTAAGGGTGACACCTAGCGGACCAAAATCCCAGGTTCCTGCCATACCACCATAGACGTCGGATCCAGGAAAGATAAAACCACGACGTTTACATAAACTTACAATGTCGTCTAGTTTGGCCATTTTATTCGTCCTCACCATATTTATTTGCGTCATCGACCGCATCGATAGTGTCAACGGCATCCGTGCCGTCAGTATCGCTTACGTCAGAATCACTAGAATTGATGGCATTATCAGACATATCGGAAATAGCTTTAATATAATCAAAGACGTCTTTTAAGTCTGTCGCGCTAGTTCCGCTAAACTCTCTTTCTATATAGGACTTACTAAAGACTACGATTACGTATTCTCCTTTTTGAGTAATGCTCTCGACATCTTCGTCGCTTTCACCACCCATTTCAAGTTTGGCTTTGGTAAAAGCAGCGACAGCTTCGGTTTTAGAATTAAAGTGATAGTAAACTTCGTTGCCAACCACCTTGTCGTTTTCTGGATCTGCATGAATAACCATATAATAGCTTTCGGCGTTGAGATTTTCTTCAGCTTCATCATCGGTAACATTAATATGCACAACGTAAGTGCTATCATTTTCTTCTGGGATATTTACGCCTTCAGATGAGCCATTTTTTAATAGAAAAATGGCACCAATAATACCAGCAATTACAACAACGGCTGCAATAATAATGGTGATAAGACGATTTTTGTTATTTGACTCTTCTTCAGCCATATAATCTCCTTTATTATAGTGTTAATTATATCATAATTTATTGATCGACTTGGCAATATGCAGGATGGATGGAAGCATCGGCTCAAGGTTTTTGACGTGGCTGACTAGTTCTAATTTGGACGAAAGCATGAGACGCATTAATTTGATTTCGTTAGCACCAATATTGCCACCAACTTGCGGCTTTAAGGCCGATTCGAGATTATCCCACACATAGGTTTGATTTGGCTCAAGTTTGTTGCCCTTAGTATCGCGATGGAGATTTAATTCTTCCCCACTAACCCTGGCAAGATTTAATAGAAACCAGCTTTCAATTAATTCTAAATTAGTCTTACTATTTAGAGCTGGCATGGTTTGTTCCACGAGCGAAAAATATTCTGGGCTGTCGCCATGCTCGGCGGCGCGGCTGACTTGTTTTAAAATCATAGAACCTAGTTCTAGTT
>JAFROU010000007.1 GCA_017429465.1 Candidatus Saccharimonadota bacterium | reverse complement strand
GCGTTACATCATTTTCGATTGCTTTTTTGGTTTCAATTTTAGCAATGATTTTAGCGGTTGAACTATGCGATAACATGATTTGGCGAAGTTTTTCGATGTCTTCAGCTGATTGAACAAATGAAAGAGCAACGTAATCGAAATCACGGGTAGCGCCAAATTGAATATCAGAAAGGTCTTTTTCGGTAATAATATCGCCACCAAAATTAGTGTCTGGCAAATTGAGACCTTTTTTGCTCATGACATAACCGTCATTTTCGATTTCAACACGAATAGCGGTGTTTGAAACGATTTCAACAATGTGGCTTTTAACCATACCATCAAACATATAGAGCGGTTCGCCGACTTTGACCTTATCGGCCAAATTGTATTGTACTGGCAAAATCAATGAGCCGTCGTGTTCAGTCAAGGCCGAGTCGAGAATAACTTGATCGCCAACATGAAGATCAAGGTGATTGTCTTTAAGCATGCCGAGGCGAATCTTTGGGCCTTGCAAATCTTGCACAATTGCAACGGAACGACCTTTTTTGGCAGCAGCAGCGCGAATCCAGGCGATGTGCTGGTCACGTTCTTCATTACTTCCGTGGGAACAGTTTAGGCGGCAGCCATTAACGCCTGCCATAATTAGATCTTCAATCTGTTGCTCAGAATTTACAGCTGGGCCGATTGTCGCTAAGATTTTGGTACGTTTAAACAATTTGCTCATACTTCTATCTTAGCATAATTATTATTTTGTGATAACATAAGAAGTATGAAACAGCAGCAATCCTCATCAGCTTTATCACAAAAAATAATACTAATTGGAGTGATTATCTCTGTCGTGATAGTGGTGATTAGTCTGTTCACATATTTCTTTTTTAACCCTGAAGCTGTTGCTAAGCGTGATGTCGCCTATTTAGCTAAAGATTATTACGAAACTTATTTTTATGATAATTTTGCCTCGACCATTAAGTCTGGACAATATAAAGTGACTTTTGAGAAATACAAAAAAACTGGTTTTGCGGCCGTGCCACTGCGCAGATTGTTGTCGTTTGATAATAATCGCAATAAAGATTATGCACGCTCATTTACTGGCGATAGCTATAATTGCGACTTGGAGACATCGAAGATTATCTTCTATCCAGAAGAGCCATACGGACGCAATAATTACCGAGTTGAATATAATTTAGATTGTCACTACGAAGATTAAGGGATTATACTTGCAATTACTGAGAATTTTGATATAATAATTTTGCGGTCTCTTAGTATAACGGTTAGTACAACGGGTTTTCATCCCGTCAATGCGAGTTCGACTCTCGCAGAGATCACCATTTCGCAATTAGAGCCAGAATCGGGCTCTTTTTTGTTGTTAATAACGGAGAAGAGTGGAAGGCGATATTATTATTGCTCTCTTTTGCGCTTGAAACAAAGGAGGGCAAGCAGCGTAACTATTATCGTGTAGCTAGTCAAAATTACAATATCTCTCGCGGTAATCTCATTTGAACCATTAAGGATACTCCTCACAACGGTTAAGCAACTTTCAAATGGTAAGATTTCGCAGATTTTTGCGAAGACCTCGCCGACCATCTCGCGCGAAAAATACATTCCACTCGTAAAACACACTAGCTGAACAACGATACTCCCGATTCCACCAGTAGCTTTTTCACTAACGAGAGTACCGAGCAGTATACCAAGAATGATGAAGAATAATGAGATGGCTAGAGCGGCTAATCCAGCAAGAACCGTATTAATGCTAAAGCTTAAACCCATTAATCCTGCGACGGTGAAGAATAGAATATTTTGCAATATTACGATCAGCAAAAGTGGTAGCGTGTAGCCGACAATATAATCGGTTGATTTCATGGGTGACGCACCAAGGCGAAAGAGGAGTGAAGAGCTTCGGTCTTTTGCGACAAGCGTAGCAGTGAATAGCGTGATAAACGAAAGCCCAAAGACGATTATTCCAGGAGTAAAGTTTTCTAGTTTGTAAGTCTCTCCGGGGATATTAATTTGATGAAAAATAAACAGGAGAACGAGTGGCAGAACAATTTCGAAAATCAATGCAATCGGATCGCGGATTAGCTCCTTGAAATTGCGTTTAGAAAAAGCGAGCGTACGATTCATAATTCTTCTCCCGTGACAATTTTAACAAACGCGTCCTCAAAAGTGCTGGCTTTGGCCTGTTTCATTAAACTCTTTGCAGTCCCAGTGACAATAACTCTTCCGTTTTTCATAATTCCGATTCTGTCAGATAAAGCCTCCGCCTCTTCCATATAGTGCGTTGTCAAAATAATAGTAATTTTTCCTTTGAGCTCTTCGATGATGTGCCATAATTCTTTTCTCGCAATTACATCAAGTCCAAGGGTAGGTTCGTCGAGAAAAAGGATTTTTGGGCCGTTAATAAGCGCAAGGGCGATAGATAGTCTGCGTTGCCAACCGCCTGAAAGTTTTTTCGCCTTTTCATCAATAACTTTTTCTAGTTTGAAGTCTTTGACGAGTTTTTCAATTTTTTCGTTTCTATCTTTAATTTGATAAATACCAGCGAAAAATTCAAGATTTTCTTTCACGGTCAGGTTCGGCGCGATGGCAGTTTCTTGCGGGGAGATATTAAGCATGGTTTTTATCTTTTGCGAGTTATTTTCCAAATTCAAGTTTAGGATTTTAATCTTGCCTTTCGTGGGTTTGACTAGCCCAGTCAGCATTTTTATCGTCGTGGTTTTGCCGGCGCCATTCGTTCCGAGTAGGGCAAAAAGTTCGCCGTCTTTAATTTTAAGATTCAAATTGTCAACGACGGTTTTGTTCTTGTATTTTTTCGTTAAGTTATCGGTTTCTATCGAATACATTTTTATCTCGGTATTATCTTCTCGATTTTGTCTTCTAAAACTTCAGATTTCACAATCGCCATTCCGCGTTTTTTGTCGCACAAGACGACCATGGAATCACCAGGATTAATACTAAACATCTCCCTAGCTTCTTTTGGGATAACGATTTGTCCTTTTTCTCCGACTTTAGAAATACCTACGAACTTGTCTTTCATAATTTTCCTATATTAGTATGATTAGTTATACTTTTCATATTTATTATACCATATATTCCACAATTTTTATTTTTCATTTTTGCGAAATAGTCACGTTTTTCATCAAAAAGGCGGAGTTCGATACGTTTCGTTCCATCTTTTATAAAGTCGAAGTACTTTGGTTGCAAATTCATT
>JAFROU010000046.1 GCA_017429465.1 Candidatus Saccharimonadota bacterium | reverse complement strand
GTCATACTCCCTAACGGTAGATGGCGTGCTAAAAGAAAGTGGCGTGATTCCAACTAATGTCTTTAATATGAATTACACTGTTCTTGGTACTGAAACCTCAGCTTCAGTGACTATTACCGACGCTGCTGGCGTTTCTGCTTCGGCTTCTTTGACGTTCTAGGACTAGCAATTTTTGCAAACATCATTCGTCCGGCAGAGGTTTGAATAAAGCGCACAAATTCTATTTCGATCTCTTGACCAGTTTTACTAGCAGCATTATCTACCACTACCATAGTGCCGTCTGGCAGATGACCGACACCTTGATTTGGGTTGCTACCTTTTGCAGTAATTTTAACCACGGCTTTTTCACCTGGCAAATATTCACCACGTAGCACTAGGGCTAGGTCGTTAACATTCAAAGTATCAATTCCCTCGGTAGCTGCCACTTTAGAAAGATTATAATCGACAGTCAAAATTACGCCGTGATTCTTTTTGGCGAGTTCGATTAGACGTTCATCTACTGGAGTGCGGTCGAGTTCGTCTTGTAATATTTCAACATTAAAGTGAACCACGCGTTCAAGTTCGTTGACAACATCCATGCCGGCACGTGCGCGAGCACGCTTTTCTGAATCTTTGCCGTCAGCAAGCAGCTGTAGTTCTCGGATAACACTGCGTGGGATGATGATATCATCGCCAATAAAACCGGTCTGAGCAACAGCTAAAATGCGGCCGTCCATCAGAGCGCAGGTGTCGACATAGACTTTGCGTTTAGCGTTTTGGTTTAATATTTTACGGTTGCTACTTTTGATGAGCAAAATAGTAGTTTCGCCTAAAATACAGGCTAATAAAATAATAATAAATAATTCCATGTTCTAGATTATAACATACAGTCGGTGCCAAACTTGGTGGCATACTCGGAGTTGTCAGCTAAGGCTTGCTGATACTTATTCACTAAATCTTGGCGCCCGCAGTGTTTAGCTAGATCAAGTGCTAAATCATAACGTGAGGCGTGATTTAGAGACAACATTTCGAACGGAGTAGTCGTGCTTCCCTCTTCACTGAAGCCATGTACACTCAAACGATCCTGAGCTGCGTAGTGTGAAAGTATGGTGCGCAAGGTCTCAGCATAACCGTGGAAGTTTGCAATAATTGGTTTGTCGGTAGTGAACATTTCGTTAAAGATATAGCTAGACATTTTATTATCAGTAGTACCAATCGCATTGTAGCTTAATGCATTAATACCGATAAAGCGCATGCGCATTTCTGGCCAATCTTGTTTAATAATTTTGATTGCCTCAATCGCTTCGCGCGTGGCAATATCACCTGCCGCTGTAAAAATGAAATCCGGTTCATCGTCCGAACAGAAATTAAAGATGCTCGCACCGCCATGCTCAAATTGATAGGCTGCGTGATTTGAATCAATCCAGCGAGGTTCGTCAGTCTTATTAAATGTTGTAAGATTTACAACGTTTTTAGAGGCCAACATGTAGTTAAAAGCGATTTCTGAAGAGACATCATCAACTGGGAATAAACAATTGACGCGGTTGCTTGGAATACTTAATAGTGTCGAGATCAGTACCGGTGATTGGTGCGAGAATCCATTATGATCCTGGCGCCAGCAGGTGCTAGTGGATAGTAGATTAATAGCTGGATACTTTGGTCGCCAACTTACGCTGCTAGATTGTTTTAAAAACTTGATGTGTTGCACAAGTTGTGAGGTGATGACGGAGAAGAATGATTCATAACTCGTCATCATAGCTTGTTCGCCATTTAGGACATGGCCAACCATAGTGGCAAAGAGGGTGTTTTCTGAGAGCATTTCGATGACACGACCATTTGGTGATTCCCTTAAATCCCAATCGGCCTGCGGTAAATTCCAGGCTCTAGCTGATGATTCAAATACGGCATCTAGTTTATTACTAGTTGTTTCGTCCGGAGAAAAGAGATAAAAATGTGGGTCGTTCTTTAATTCTTGACTAAGCAGCTCGCCAAACTTTTTAGCGGAAGAATAACGGTCACTACCAGGATTGGCAATACGGTCAATCATAGTTTAAATCCCTCCTCCGCGTTAAATAGCTCATTGAAACGGTAACTCTTAAGCCAGTTTTCTAGAATTCTTAATTCGTTTGAATCAGATTTAGCTTTTGGTAATGGAATTTGGTGGGCAAGGTAGTTGCCAGCAACCTTTTTGCCGTTGACGGTCTCTGGGCCAGTGTCGCCTTTCTTGGTTTTTAGAATGTAGAATGGATTTTTAATATCTTGATCTAGTGCGTTTTGAAAAACCTCTGGTCTATCACCGTTAATTAGAACTGGGGTGTAACCAAAACCACGGATTAATTCGTTAAGCTCACGCTCAGATTTGCGACCATAGATAGTTGGTGCGGAGATTTTGTAACCGTTTAAGTGTAGGACTGGTAAAACTCTTCCGTTCCCTTCTCCGCCGAGAAGTTTGATGAGATTGAGCGAATCGAGAGCGGTTGCAGTTTCTAATTCACCATCGCCAATCAATACTGCCACGGTTTTTTCGGGATGTCCTAGTGCAACGCCATAGCCAATGCCAAGTGCATAGCCGAGTTCGCCACCTTCACAGACTACGCCAGGAGTAACTGGACTGGCGTGCGATGGATAGCCGCCCGGCCAGGAGAAGCTTTGGCAAATATAGCTAATGCCTGCTAAATCGCGAGTAGCCTTTGGGTCTACTTTTTCGAGTTCACCGTCAATAAAAAGATTAGCCTGCAAAGCCGGAAAACCATGGCCTGGACCTAGAATAAAGGAGAAGTTTTCGTCATCTTTAAAAAATGCTTTAAGGTTAGCATAAGCAACATTAATACCGTGGCAGGTACCCCAGTGACCGAGTAATCGAGGTTTGATGTCTTCGGCTGAAAGTGATCGGTCTAACAAAAAGTTATCTCTAAGAAATAATTGTGCTACTGCAAGATAATCACAAGCCCTGATATGGCGGCGAATTGTATCAAAATTGATGCCCATCCTGGTCATGCTTTAATTATAGCATCAAAACTAGATTTTTTTAACTCGTACCATCGCTGGGCGCACAATCTGCCCGTCGTAAAGATAACCGGTGCGAAGGCTCTCAGAAATGACTTCTTTTTCGCCTTCACTCTCTTCCATAGAGATGGCATCATGATAGTCTGGGTTGAATGGCGTGCCTACGCTTGACTCGATTCTAGCAAGGCCAAGTTCGGTCATTGTTTTTTCAAGTGATTTAGCAAGTGGAGCAAGCTGTTCTGGATAAGACGAGATTGCGAGCTCAATATTATCTAGTAGCGGTAAAAACTTGCGGGCTGTAGCTTCCTTAGTGATTTCGACGGCTTGACTACGCTGCAATTCGACTTGTTTGCGATAGTTTTCAAAGTCAGCACGAGTACGTTGAAGATCATTGGTGAGTTCTAGAATCTTGGCGTCCTGTTCGTTTGGCTTAGTTGGTTCTTTTTTCATTATAGTGCCTCCTCTAACATATTACCTGCACGACGCACGAGCGACATCACGCGGCTATAGTTTTGACGAGTTGGGCCAAGCACACCGATGTAGCTACGGTCGGAAAATGGTGAGCGAAATTTAGAAATAATTAATGAAACTCCTGAGGACTTGCCAATTGGGTTTTCTTGACCAATGAATATATTAAGTGGTTCACCTGGAGCGGCTTCACGAAGCCATGGTTCTAGATTATCAAGTAGTTTTGCTACAGCTTGGACGCGATTATTATCCATAAACTCCGGTTGGGTAAAAAGTCTAGAAATGCCAGCTAAATAAAGCTGGTCGCCAATGGTGGCAAGGCCAAGATTGCCAGTGAGCTCGACTAATGAGTCTACTGCTGCACGGATGGTGGCATCAGCGCGAGATTGAGAGGAGACACGGACTTCAAGGGCATGAGCACCACGGTCTAACATCTTTCCGTCCATAGAATCTATTTCTTCTTCATTACGCTCTGACAAAGCGTTAACATACAAACGATAACCGGCATCAGTCGGGATGCGACCAGCCGAAGTATGTGGCTGAGCAATTAGCCCTAATGATTCGAGTTTAGCCATTTCAGCACGAATAGTGGCTGATGAGACATTAAAGAGTTTAGCTAAAGTGATGCTGCC
>JAFROU010000045.1 GCA_017429465.1 Candidatus Saccharimonadota bacterium | reverse complement strand
GTCTGATCAATCAGAGGCTTTTTATTGCGGGCATCTCTGCCCCATAGAATAAATACCAAATGCGGACGAACATCATAAAGGTATTTAATGGTAGCATCGGTAAAAATTTCCCAGCCTTTAATACGATGTGAGCCGGCCGTATGCGCTTCGACGGTCAGGACATTATTTAAAAGTAAAACGCCTTGCTCTTGCCAACTTTTAAGATAGCCGGTTTTGTTGGCATGATGGCCAATATCATTATCAATTTCTTTGTAAATATTTACTAGAGACGGCGGGATAGGTTGAGAATTTGGTACTGAAAAAGCTAATCCATGTGCGGCGCCTGGTGTGTGATACGGATCTTGGCCGAGGATGACGACGGTGACTTTGTTTAGGTCGGTGGTAAAGGCGGAAAAAACCTGTTCTTTTTTGGGAAAAATTGTTTTATGTTCGTATTCGTTATGGAGGAATTCACTAAGCTCTTTAAAATAGGGCTTAGCGAATTCTGATTCTAAAAATGGCTTCCAGCTCTCGTGCATTATTTGGCTTTTCTGCAGCTAAAAATCATTTCAATGATGATACCAAAGCCGACAAAGGTGGCTATAAGTGAGATAAATGCACCAGCAAATGGAATAATGGAGGTTAGTGCAATTAGGAAGATGCCAATTAGAGCTTCGAGATATTTATTACTCTTGCCTTTGAATAGTTTAGTTACGATTGCATTGCCAAGTAGGATGCCAGAAAAGGCTTCAGAAAGATAAAGTAGTAAGCAGTAGATTACGATAAATACTATACTGATAGGAATTCCCCAAATTGTGAGTAGAATAATGATAGCTATAGTTGGGATGACAATTGCGGAACAAAGACCAACCAGCAGGTGCTTGAGCAAAGCTGGAGCGGAGCTCTTTTTAGTAGTGCCTTCGTAGATTTTTGGAAAGAGCGCTAGCATGATAATCGCAATTAGGGTAAGTGATGCGGCGCCAGCAAGGGCAACAGTTAAAGTACTAACAAATAGTGAACTTTTTGACGCTTCTTCTACATGGTAGGTGGTAGTTTCACTAGCTGATACTCTATCTAAATCGGTAACAGTGGCATTGTCGTTGTATTCTAGTTTGCCATTAATAGTGATTGGCCCGCTAAAGGAAATGCTTTCGGCACTTAATTTAACGTTGCCGTTAATGGTGATGTCACTGCCAAAAACTATACTATTACCACCCGCAAACACATTGCCATTAAGGTTAGAGTTAATAGTAATAGAATTACCGGCGACATAGAGATCGCGACCAATTGTAGCTTTTTCAACCCGGAGGATGTTACCGGCCGCAAAAGCGTCTTTTTCAATGGTACCTGTGATAAGCACGCTGTTACCGGCAAAAGCTGCGTATTCGGACTTGCCAGCAGTATTAAGTGAGTTACCAGCAGCAAAGAGAATGCCATTCACGTTGTCGTTAGATGTAATATTATTTCCGGCCATAAAGAAGCTGTGGTTGATAGTTTCTGCGGACGTAAAATCGTTATCTGCTTTGACATAGTTTTCGGCATGGACGTTGGTTGTTAGTAGTGGCGCCACTATGAATGACAAAAGTAATGCCATCAGAAAGTTTGTTGTTTTTTTCATATCTCCTCCATTTATACTGCTTTTAGTATAAAGCGAAAGGAGTTTGGCGTCAATTAAATATTAAATAATTTGCGGAGTTTAGCCTGAACTTCCTCAATACTGCCGGCAGCATCGAGTGTCGGTACGTCATAGTCTTTTGCTACGGTCAAATATGCGCGATTTAGTTTCTTTTGGAACTCGTCGTTTTGAGATTTAAAAACTTCTTCTTTACTTCTTCCCTGCGCTAGCAGACGTTCTTTGCGGTCTTTGTCTGACAAAGTAAATATGACAATCTTGTCAGGGTGAAAATATGGTTCTGGCATGATTAGTTTGTGTAGTTTAATAATTAGACTGCGACTCACTCCGCCGCCATAACCTTCATAAATTAATGTAGAAAACCAGTTGCGAGTAGTAATTACTATGTCATTGTTTTTAAGCGCTGGTTCAGCAAGCTTGCGCCACTGTTCATAGCGGTTGACGACGTATAATAGTGCACGTGTGCGATGGTCAATGTCTTGTTTTGAACCGTAATTAAGGCGGGCAATTTCTGCGATAAACGGATCTTTTGAGGCGGTGCCAGATTCGGCGTAGAGGACAACGTTTTTTCCTTGCTCTTTTAGGTAATTGGCTAGTGCTTGCGCCTGGGTGTCCTTTCCGGTGGCATCTTGGCCTTCAATAACAATATACATAATTTAAATTTTAGCACAAAAATCCGGCAAGAATTTGCCGGATTTAAGCTACCCTAGTTATTATTTCATCTTTTTGTTGATGTCAGCAGTGTTCTTCCAAATCATGACGAACATGATGGATGCTTCATAAATCAAGCGGATGATGATTGGTCCGAGAATCAATGTAATGAAGAATCCAAGGACGCTGGTGCTGATAAGACCGAAAGAAGAAAGAACGATGAAGATAGTCATAATGTAGTAAGTTACTTTGATGATACCTTCAATCCACATGGTCTTGAATGCTAAGAATTCCTTGAGCCACTTTAAGAATTTACCTTTTGCTTCGGTTTTGCTTTTTACAAATAGGAAGTAGACAAGGATACCGCCGATGATGGCAAGTACCAATGAAATAATTCCCCAAATACCCATTTCACCAGACACAGCCGGGGTAGCGGTTGTGGTTGTGAGGTAAGGTGAGTATGAACTTGTTGCCGCAAAAGCTTCCATAGTTTTTAATAACTCCTTTATTATTAATGACCTTAATATAGCATAAGAAAACACACAATGCTAGTCTTTAAAAATTATTATGTTTATTTTGTAATATTATTCTTTAAATTGTGAATTATATAGTTCGGCGTAGAAGCCGCCGGCTTTTAATAGCTTTTCGTGATTCCCTTGTTCGACGATGTTGCCATCTCGCATTACTAGAATAAGATCGGCGTTGCGGATAGTGGAAAGGCGATGCGCAATCACGAAGGATGTGCGGTCACTAGTTAATTTTTCGAAGGCGTCTTGAATAAGCTGTTCCGTGCGGGTATCAACGTTTGAAGTAGCCTCGTCTAAGATCATCATTGGCGGATTAGCGACCATGGCGCGGGCGATGGTCAGAAGCTGTTTTTCGCCAGCTGAAATATTATCCGAATCTTCAGAAATAATAGTTTTGTATGAGTGTGGCAACGATTCAATTACGTGATTAATATCGCTTGTTTTGGCGGCGCGTTTGATTTCTTCTAATGATGCATCTTGTTTACCGTAGCTTAGGTTTTCTTCCACGGTACCAGAGAATAGCCACGTGTCCTGTAGAACCATGCCAAAAAGTTTACGAACGTCAGAGCGCTTCATCTCTTTAGTTGGAACACCGTCAATTGTAATAAAACCAGAGTCTGGATCGTAAAAACGCATCAAAAGATTGATAATGGTAGTTTTGCCAGCGCCAGTTGGACCAACTATAGCTACTTGCATGCCAGGTTCGATTTTGGCTGAGAAGTTTTTGATGATTGGCTTAATCTTATCGTAGCTAAAACAGACATCGTGAAATTCAACTGCGCCTTTGACTTTGTTAATAGTTTGCGCGTTTTCGGAATCTGGGGTCTCTTCGGTTTCGTTTAGAAATTCGAAGATACGTTCTGAAGCGGCGAGCATGAGTTGTATAACGGCAGTAGTTTCGGCGAGCTCGGCAATTGGACGATTAAATCTTGAAGTGTATTGCAAAAAGGCCTGGAGATTACCAATAGTAATGCCGCCGTTAATGACGGAATAACCACCAGCGATACAAATTGCTACATAACTTAAGTTTGTAAAGATATGCGTGACTGGCATTGAGAGCGAAGAGAAGAATTGGGCCTTTCTGGCGGTTTCAGCTAATCGTTTATTAACGCCTTCGAATTTTTCGATGGCAGTTGGTTCATAGGAATTAGCTTTGATCACGAGTTGTCCAGAATAGTCTTCTTCAATGTGGCTGTTTAGTTCGCCGAGGATGGTTTGTTGGGCACTAAAGAACTTCTGGGCGTAAGTGGTGATTTTTCCAACGCAAAAGACAGAAAGTGGAATGGTGACAAAGGCGATAATGGAAAGTGGAACAGAAATGATCACCATCATGATAGTTACGCCAACTAGTGTGGCTAAGCTGCTAATAATTTCGTCAATTTCTTGCGAGAAAGAGTTCACAAGGATGTCGATATCGTTACTCATACGAGAGAGCGTGTCACCAAACTGATGTTTATCAAAATACGAAATTGGTAGACGCGTAATTTTATCAAGGATGCGGTCGCGAAGGAGTTTTGTATATTTAGCGGTGACGATGGCGAGGATGAGACCTTGGCCATAATTAAGCACGCTAGTGACAGCAAAAAGAATAATGAGCGTGATGAGCGAGCTAGTAATTGGTCCCCAGTCGACAGCGCCGGTCGTTTGTAGGCTATCGACGGCTGAGGTCGTCATGTCGCCGAGAATTTTTGGTACAAAGACATTGACAATAGCGGAGGCGGCAGAAAGGACCGAAGCGAAGGCAATCCACCAGTGCCATTTCTTTGTAGATTTAATTAGCTCTTTAAAAGCATACTTAATGTTCTTGGCTTTGGCGGCAGGAATACTATTAGGCCCTGGCATTGGCGGCCTCCTTTAATTCTTTATTGTATTCCTCGCCGGATAATTGAGATTTGACGATTTCTTGATAGACTGCACAGGTATTTAATAATGAATGATGATCTCCTTTGCCCACGATTTTGCCATTATCAAGTACGATGATTTGCTCGGCATCTTTGATGGTACTAACGCGTTGCGCAACTATTAATGTCACAGCGTCTTTGGTTATCGGTTTCAAAGCCTCGCGAAGTTTGGCATCAGTTTTCATATCGAGCGCGGAGAAAGAATCGTCAAAGATAAAAACGTCTGGACTCTTGACGATGGCGCGGGCGATGGAAAGGCGTTGTTTTTGACCGCCAGAAACGTTTGAACCACCTTGGGCAATATGCGATTGATATTTTTCTGGTAACCTTTCGACGAATTCTTTGGATTGAGAAATCTCGGCCGCAGTCTTAATTTGCTCTTTCGTGGCATTTGGTGCGCCAAAAGAAATATTAGAGGCAACGTTGCCGGAAAACAAAATGCCGCGTTGTGGAACATAACCGATACGACTAATCAGATCGTCCTTGGCATAATCTTTAATATTAATATTATTCACTAAAATTTCGCCATTAGTGGCCTCATAAAAGCGTGGAATTAGATTAATGAGTGTTGATTTACCGGAACCGGTGGATCCAATAAATGCAGTAGTTTCGCCGGCCTTTGCTACAAATGAAATGTTTTGCAAAATTTTTTCTTCTGCATCGTCGTACATAAAATCTACATTTTTGAACTCAACGGAAGGTGATTTTTCTGGTATTCCTGAGGTCTCATTTTTCCAGCGAATTTTCGGTTTGGCGTCTAGGATTTCGTTGATACGAGCAGCAGAAACGTTGGCACGTGGCAACATAATAAAGAGCATGGAAATCATCAAGAACGACAGGATAATTTGGCCGACGTATTGGGCAAAGGCAATCATATTACCGAGGTAAGAAATATCTAGCGATAAAAGCGAGATGCCAACCCAGCTACAAAGAAGAGTCGTGCCGTTAAAGACGAGATTAATTAATGGCACTTGCAATGCCATTACTTTATCGATGAAGACCATAGTATTAGTTAGGTTAGTGTTGGCTTCATTGAATTTCTTCTTTTCAAGTTTTTCGTTATTAAAGGCGCGAATTACGCGTAGGCCGGTTAGGTTTTCACGGGTAATTAAAGTAACGCGGTCGACTAATTTTTGGAAAATCTTGAATTTTGGTAGTACTGTGAACATGACGGAAATGATTAAGGTTAAAATACAGGCGCCAGCAATGGCAATGATCCAAGTCATATTTGGTGCAGTGTTGATTGCGAGAATGATTGCAATAATGCACATGAGTGGCGCGCGGATCATCATTGAAAGAATGGTGATAACAGTTTGTTGAACTTGGCTGACGTCGTTGGTAGTGCGGGTAATCAATGAAGCGGTACTAAAGTTTTTCATTTCGGAAACACTAAAGCTGATTACTTTCGAGAATACAGCGCTACGTAGATCGCGGGCAAAACCGGTACCGACTTTTGATGAGAAATAGTGTCCGATGATGGCGGCACAAGCTCCGGCGATGGCGTAGGCAAACATTACGATGCCAGTTTGCCATATATGACCAGTGTCATTATTTGTGATGCCGTAGTTGACGATATCTGCCATGAGAGTTGGTAGTTGCAGAGTACACCAAACTTGAAATGCTACCATCGATACGGCGAGAATGGCTTGCCACCAATATGGTTTTAGGAAACGGAAAAGTTTAAACATGCTGTATTAGTTATCCTTCTTGTCTGTTTTAGTGTTCTTTTCAATTCCGAATAGCCAAATAAAGAAATCGCTGACTTTTTTAGACCACTCGCTAAAGATATTGTTTTGCCCGTTTTTCTCGAGATACATGCGAGCGTAAACTATGAGCCCCATAATAATATATATGTAGTAGCTGAAGAAACGCCAGACTAACATGGCCCAGAAGACGTAACCACTCGATAAGGCTGAAAAGACAATAAAGAAGGTGCCTTCAGCGGCGCCGGCGTTACCTGGAGTCGGGATAAAATAGACGGCTGAAGTGACGGCAACTGTAGTGACAAAGCACGGTACGAAATCGATACCACCGCCAAATGCGCTAATGACAAAGAATGGAATACTACATATTAATAGATGATAAAATATGCCAAGTACGATAGTTTTAAAAAAGAGGCCTTTGGTGCGGAGAATCGTTCTCACACATCTAGCATATTCATTAACGCCTTTTTCGGCCTTTTTAATGGCTGCGTTGCGATCTTTAATAATGTGTAGCTTACTTAATAGTTTGACGCCTAGAGTAATAAATTCGGCGGTGGTTTTTGGCAAGAAGGTAGCAACAATGATGGCAATTGGCCAGAAGGCATAAAAGAGTAAACCAAAAGTACCGGCGGCTACGAGTGCAGCGTTATTAACTGTAAAGCTTCCAAAGAGAAAAGAAATAATTGCAACCACGATAAAGCCGATTTGTCCAGAAACCATGCCAATAATTGGGATAACTGTGCTGTAACCGGACGGCATACCGCCTTTATTCATATAATAGATTTGAAACGGTTGGCCGCCGATGGCTGCCGGAGTAATGTTGTCATAATAACGTCCGATTAAAATGGTGCGACGGGCAAGTTTCCAATCAGTTTTATGGCAGGTTTTTTGCATCATAAGTACATAGCGGTAGACTTCGGAGATGATTGCGATGGTAAAAAGAATGCAAGCTGGTATTAAAAGATACCATTTAATTTCGATATTGCTGAGTCTTTCGGCGTTTTCGCTGTCGGAAAATTCTGACAGAGCAGTCCACAGAATTACTCCTACGTTAAGCAGGATAAACAGAAAGACAAGTAGCTTTTTCCTCCACTTATGTTCTTTTGGTTTTTTCATGTGCTTTAATTATAGCACAGAACAACAGAAAAACACTTGCGCTTTAGAATGATTTATCATAAAATGAATACCAGTAAAGGGAGTTAATAAAATGAAGAAGTTTGTTGCATTCCTAAAAAGGAATTGGCTAAAAGTCGTCCTTTGCGTAGTTGCCTTTGCTGCTGCCGCGACAGGTACGGTTCTTTTAGTAAAAAATCTTAATAAAGAGCCGTTTGAGTTTACTACAATTCTAACGCTTGAAGAGATTAAGGAATTCACCGAGGATTGGAAAGCCTCTATGGAAAATCCAAAAGTCAGTGAAGCTAAAATCGAAGTAAATGCTGGCTTCCCAGACCAACAGAGCTTAGTGATTTACTTCCACGAACCAGAGTCCACTAACGTGATGACTTTGACTGATCCAGATGGAAAAGAATATAGATATTCAATTGGTATCAATCAAGTCAAAAATGAAGATACTGGCGAAAAGCAATCACGAATTAGCGTAACTAGGCTTTAATACTTCAATTCAAAAGTGGTAGATTTAGAATCACTGGCAGCTGAAAGTTGCCAGTGATTTTTGTCGGCGACTGTTTTAGCAATGGAAAGGCCTAGGCCAACTCCTTCGGCAGATTTATCGGTTTGGTAAAAACGATCAAAAATGTGTGATATCTTATCGGCGTCGATGGTGGCGCCATCATTTTTAATGACAAATGATTTATTATCAGCTTTTATAGTGATTTTCTTGTCGCAATACTTAATGGCATTGTCAATTAGAATATTGACAACTTGCAAATAGTCAGCGCGATTGATTCTGATTTTAGAATCTTTAGCATAGGTTGCATTAAGAACGATTTTTTTCTTCTTTATGCGTGAGTCGAAGCTAACAAGGGCTTCTTTGATGGTTTTCTGTAGGTTTATTTCTTCTATCTGAGTTGAAGTGACGTTATCGGCGCGCGCAAGAGCAAGTAGCTGATTATTAAGCTCGGTGAGTTTGGCAGCTTCTTTACTAACGTTGTTGATCCAGCGATTTCCTTTAATGTCGGCGGCTTCAAGATTAGCAGAGATGGCAGCCAGTGGAGTTTTAATCTCATGTGAGGCGTTAGCTATAAAAGTTTTTTGCAATTCGTAAGCCTCCTTGACCGGTTTAATTGAATCTTCAGCGAACCAAAAGGCAGCTACAGCAACGATAATTTCGATTGAAATGCCACTGATGATTAACGAATTCAAAAGCGAGTTAAGAGAATTCTGTTTTTCCTTGGCAATGTGTTCGAACAAAATATTTTCGACGGTAGCGGTATAGTTTGGTGCGTCTTCTGGTATTGGGGGGCGGTTTTTAGAGGCACTAGAAGCAAAATAGTAAATGAAAGAAAAAGATATTAGTAAAATAACAGTAGTGATACTTAAAGTGATGATAATAAAGCGGTTTCTTAACTTTTTGAACATAGTTTATATCCGAGACCACGTATGGTCTTGATCGTTGCCTTTGATTTCAGTTGAGCGATTTTTTTACGAATATAGCTGACATATACTTCAACGTAGTTGTCGTCACTAATTATAGAACTTCCCCAGACGTGAGACAAGATTTGCTCTTTAGGTTGAACTTTTTCAGGATTTTTTATTAACATTTCCAAGATGGAGGCCTCTTTATCTGTGAGGGCTAGGCCATTCAAAGTACGTTCGGTGGCATTGAAAGTTAGGTCTAAATACTTAATTTCTTCTTGGGTTTTAAGCGGTGGTCTGCGTGTGATGGCGTTTAATCTGGCGATTAATTCGGAAGTCTTAAATGGCTTAGCTAGATAGTCGTCAGCGCCAGCATCGAGGCCTCTTACTTTATCATCTACTTCGCTAAGGGCGGAGAGCATAATGACCGGAGTTTTAACACCGCGCTTGCGGATGTCCTTTAGAATATCTATACCAGATAATTTTGGTAGCATAATGTCAAGTACAATCACGTCATAGAATGGTTTTAAAGCAAGTTCTAAGCCCGCTTCTCCGTCGGCAACCCAGTCGACATCGATTTTGGATTTTTTTAGCAAGTGAATTACGGCGTCGGCTAAAAATTTTTCGTCTTCTACATATAATATTCTCATTTTCTTCCCTTGTTTATAAGAGTATTATAACAAACCAAACTGAAAAATACTTTAAAATGCCAGAGGTGCTAGATTGACAAAATATAATTTTTAATGTATAATATGTGGACGGAGTGGGTTTGATTGTACTTTAAAAAGGAGTGTGACGATATGTCTTCTCAGCGATATGCGAAAATCTTAGCCGTGCTCACGGCAATTTCTTGCACGGTGGTGTTAGTTTCAAAT
>JAFROU010000044.1 GCA_017429465.1 Candidatus Saccharimonadota bacterium | reverse complement strand
GCTTTGAATTATTTGCCGTTGCCATAGTCCATGTACGCGCGTCCATCCTTGTCGGTATGGACGTTGCTGACTTTGCCGTCTTTTTCGTCATAGGACAGGTGTCGATCCTCGCTCTTGGAATAAACCGAAGTATGGATGCTGCCATCCCTGTTCCAAGAGGAGCTGACGCCGCCGCCGTTGTTGACGATGCTGTCAGTTGCTCTGTCGATGTCGACTTTGCCGGGGTTAGAATTCTTAGCCATTGTAATATCCTCCTAAAAAGTACTTCAGCATAGATATGCTGATTTTTATATTATAGCATATTCCTTATATTTTGTACAGCGCGATGGTTAATAATCATTCATGGTTTCGCGGAAGCTTCTGATGCAGGCAATATTTTTAGCCTTTTTAGAAGCAGTTATATAAAAAGATGGTATTATAGTTTAGTGAGTTCTAATTAGCACATTTAAACAAATGTAACAAATATGTTGTAAAAAGCCACTTGGTTTTCTTGACTATTTTTAAGAAAATGTAATAACATTTGTTGTAATAATTTAAATATATTATATAATATTTTAACAGATGATGGAGCGAAAAATGAGTACGATTTATGATTTAAATCTCAAAGAAATGCGCAAACTATTTAGAAAATTTAATAAGACACTATATGGCCGCACAATCTTTTTGCTTGCTTTTTTAATCCCGACTGTGATTTTTATTGCTTCAATCGTTTTAACAGTTTTTTGCTGGATTTGCCATTCAGTATCGATGATTAATTCTGTTTTGATAATGGTATCTGTTGGTGTTGTGCTGTTTATTTTAGGTAATATGTACTATTATCACGAACTTAAAGAGTTTTTAGAAACTAAGAAATAATTATTTTAGATTTTTAACCCAGTTTGTAATGTCTTTATCTTCTGCATCTTGATAAAAGCGGAAACAAGTCTTCCAGTTCCCCGTAGATGACAATTCTTTAAGCAGTTGGTCGCTGTCGCCTAGATCTGAGGAATGCGAGGTGCAAAATGGGATAACGGTTTTGTTGGTAAAATCGTTGTGTTTAACAAAGGTGTTGACTGGCCAAGCAGCAATTCCCCACCAAATAGGGTAGCCGATGATAATAGTGCCGTATTCAGACCATTTATCTGGGGTGACGTTTGAAAGCTCTACCTCGAAGCCTTCTTGGTCATGCTCCTTAACGACGCGCGAGGTGGAGCTCATCCAGTCAAGATCGTCTGCGGTATATGGCACTTTAGGTGCGATTTCAAATAAGTCAGCACCAAGTTCTTGCGCAATTTTTTGCGCGATAGTTTTAGTGTGGTTTTGTGCTGAGTAGTAGGCGACGAGTGTTTTTGACATATTATTCTCCTTAGTTTTGTATTAAGCAACGAATGCTAATACCAATATTTTTTGAAATTCCATTTGTGAAATTTATTGAACTGGTTCCTAGAGAAAGATATCTAGCATTTTGTGCGCTGCTTGAACTTGCTGTCCAATAATAGCCAGTGCCTTTATAGATGTAGCTGCCAGTTACATATCCGGCAATAATAAAGTTGTTTGGATATTGTCGCCATATCTTTGCACTATTTTGATTGCTTGCTGTGGCTTGTAGTTGTCCTCCCAAGTAGTAAAAGCCGCCTTTTGTATTGCCGCCATAAGTACTGTTACCATTTCCACCATAAGGTAATTGCCACCCCTTTGGACATATAGAGGTATTAACAATAGTTTCGGAGCTATAGTCCGAAAAATCGGCAATGGCAGCGGCCCAAGTGTAATAATTACCATATCCGTATAAGAATGAATAAAGGGTAGATTCTGCTTCTGTCGGATTACTGCTACGATGATTGGTGTTTCGATCATTGTAGCGTGGGAAGCGGTAACCTTGGTTGGAGCCAGTAATTATTGTGGTATCATAGAGGCTATTAGCGTTTGTTGAATTGCTGTAGAAATAGTTAGTTTCTGGTTCGGCTAATCCAATAAAACCAGTTCCCACACCTTGGGTGTTTGATGCGTCCATAGTTAGGGTGCTGACCCCGTCGCTAGTATAGTGCCCGACACGTAGATTTTCGATTATCCAACAATTGCCATCTGCAAGTTTTGCTACAGCATACGTTTGGCCGTCTCTAGAGTCTGTTAATGCTGTCACGCCATTGATTGATAGATTGGAACAGCCAGTCCACTCCTGTAAGTTACCTGCTGAGAGAATCCATTTTGCGTAAAGAGTTATATTTCTGGAGTTGTCGGCCAGGCTAATAAACGAGCTATCCATAGTTATGATTTGATTTGGGCCATATGTAGTGCCAGTGCCATCGGCTTTAGTGTTCCATCCCGCAAACCCGTATCCCGTTCTCGAGTAGTTAGGCACAATAAGAGTTCTAGTTCCACCTACGCCCAGGTCTTTTATCTTAAGGTTTGTCATGACGCCTTCATCGCCGCCATTTATGTCAAAGTTTATTGTGTATGCTTCTTTCCATACGGCATATAAGACATAGTTTAGTGTGGGGTCGTATGGTGCTTCGTATAAGTCGTCTACATCGTATTCCGCTTCTGTTGCATCAGGTGAAGTGGCCCAACCATAAAATGCGTATCCATCTTTCTTGATGTTGGTATATGGTATTTTGAAGATTGGGTTTTGTCCTTCTGGCGTATCGATGGTTGTAGATGGCATTTCTGAATACCAGGTCCCCCCATTTTTGTCGAGGGTGAGTTTT
>JAFROU010000043.1 GCA_017429465.1 Candidatus Saccharimonadota bacterium | reverse complement strand
GATGAGCTAGATGAGCTAGAAGATCCGTCAGAAGAGTTTGATTTAGAATCAGAGCCGGACTTAGATGATTTATCATCAGTATTGCCGGTAACTAAGGAAGAATCGTCGACGGCAACATTAGTAGTGTTGCGGTGGCGGTTGTTAGCCATGACAATAATAAAAGCAATTAAACATGCAATAGCAATCACCATTACAACGGTGATTAAAAAGACTCTGCGCCTTCTTTGGTATTCTGGATCATAGTTATTCATATAAAACAAACTCCCTGTTTGGATTAGTGCTTATTATTATAACACAGAAAAAATATTTTGAAAAGACTTTTTATAGGGATAGCGCTTATGGTTTTTGACAAAATTATGTTTTAATATAAATAGAAAGATTAGCAGACGCGTATTTATGCGTCGATAATCTCCTGAAACCAGGAATCTCAGATTCAACATCAGGGTGTGATAAAGCTAATATTCCATCATCTTTTATGAATGTTGTCAAATAAACAACGTCTTCTAAAATAAAGTGGTCATAAGGCGGGTCAGCAATGATAATATCAAATGATTGATCAAGTTTGGCGTTCTTAACGTCAGAAATGATGATGTCTGCGGATAGACCTAATGATTGTAAGTTTTCCCTGATGGTGCGGGCAATTTTAGGCGCTTTTTCGATAAAGGTAACAGTTTTTGCCCCGCGCGATAAGGCTTCAATACCGAGAGCGCCAGAGCCGGCAAAGGCATCTAGCACATCTGCATTTTCTAAATACGGTGCAAGCATATTAAAGAGGGCAAGCTTCTCGCGTGAGCCCATTGGGTGAGTACGTAAATCGTGGGGAGATTTAATATTATGACCTTTAAACTTACCGCTAATGACGTTCATCTTTATCCTCCGGAATGGCCGAAGCCCAAGCAATTACGATTAAACGGATGATTTCTGGCACTAACACTTCTGTGGTGTCAAAGGCGAGAGAGGCGTTCCAACCTTCACGGCGGAAACGTCCATACATATCTAGGCGATAAATCTTGTCTAAGGCTTTGTAAAATTCGGCTTTTAAATTAATGTTATCTAGTTCGTGCGGCTGAATTATTGGTGATAATGATTTTTCGGTGGAAGTCGAAACAATAAGGCCAACGCCATATTCAAAGGCGACGTGTTTACTCATATAACCATTGGCGCCCCAATATAGCCAGTTGTTACGTGCGGTTTCGGCAGCGTTATGGCCATGCATAATTCCCTTAATTGGATGACCAAAAACCTTGAAAAAATCGTTTTCAGACATCAATTCGCCGATGGCCTCTTCCCAAGGAAAATGATGGGCAGGAGTGAGACCATCGGTAACGGCATGAGCTAACCAGGCCGCTTCAAAGGCAGCACGTTCGCGATTCCCCTTCTTTAAGGCTGTGCGCAGGTTAAACTGGTGGTCAAGAATGATTTTGATGAGTTTGCCGTCGTCCTGCTCTGGTTGAATAAAATGCAGCGGGTCATCAACGCCAGGAGATTTTTTCTTGATAGCGTCTGGACCACGTTCACCTTCAAAATGTAAGATTTCTTTGGTGGTAGGAAAATCCACATTTTTAAAACGACGACCAAAAATATGCCTAGCAATTCGATCAAGGCGTTGATGTGTGCCGACAATGCGGCCTTGCGTCCTTTTCGGAGTTTTAAAGATTGATCCTGCTGAATACATACTAATTTAGAGTGGTTAGCTGTTGATATTTCTGAATTCCGGAAGCTAACTCTGGATATTTTAACATAATTTCGGGATTTTGGCTAATGCTTCTGGCAAAACTCTTGGCCTGTTTTTGAGCAAGTGCGATAAGGTAGGTATCAGTCAAAGAAGCGATGCGAAGGTCTAGGGCGCCATGTTGCAACTGACCATAGATTTCGCCTGGGCCACGGAGTTTAAGATCAATTTCGGCAAGATAAAAACCGTCGTTAGATTTTTCAAGCTCTTTTAGGCGTCTAGATGGTCCATTTTCATTGTCTGAAAGCAGATAGCAATAGCTCTTGATTGGTCCGCGACCCACGCGACCGCGTAATTGATGTAATTGCGCCAAACCATATTGTTCGGCGTCTTGGATTACGATGATAGACGCATTCGGAACATCGACGCCAACTTCCACGACAGTGGTGGAAACTAGTATATCAATCTCGCCTGCGGCAAATCTACTCATCACTTCGTCTTTTTCGGCTGGTTTCATGCGCCCGTGCAAAAATTCAATTTTGGCGTCTGAAAAGATCTGTTTAAGCTTTAGGGTTTGTTTTTTAACGGAGGCGGTTTCGGTGCTTGGATTATCGTCAATTGCCTTACAAATCCAATAAACCTGATGTTTCTGATGATAAGTCGCACTGATTATTGGATAGAGATCAAGAGCAAGATTTACTTCCGAGATAATCTGTGTCTCAATCGGCTGACGGCCTTTCGGTAGCTCGTTCAAAATCGAAACGTCAAGATCACCAAAGATAGTGAGTTGAAGCGAGCGTGGAATTGGTGTGGCGGTCATCGAAAGAAGATGTGGCGCAGCACCTTTAGGGCTTTTTAGCACAAGTTTCTGGCGCTGATTCACCCCAAAGCGGTGCTGCTCGTCAATAATACAGAGGGCCAAAGACTTGAACTCTGTATCGTCTGTAATAATAGCGTGTGTGCCAACCACTAAGTCTACATCGCCGTTCAAAATGTGTTTTTTAAGTTCCGGCTTATTTTTGGTGGCGCCAGTCAAGAGTGCCACAGAAATGCCAAATGGTGAAAGTAGGCTCTGCAATTTTTCAGCATGCTGAGTGGCCAGAATGGCGGTTGGTGCAAGTAGGGCGGTCTGATGGCCGTTCTGTGCGGCTTGAGCAGCCGCAATCGCCGCAACCACGGTTTTACCAGAACCAACATCGCCTTGCAGTAGACGATTCATTGGTGTAGGTTTCTCAAGATCTTGCAGGATTTCCCAAGTGGCTCGACGCTGAGCGTTAGTAAGCTTAAAAGGTAGGTTTTCGACAAAGGCTTTAGTTTTGGCGGCGCTAAATGGTAGTGGAATTGATTTTAATTTCTGGTTTTCGTTGCGGTTAAGATTTGCGGCCAAAATCAGTTCAAACAATTCTTCGTAAGCCAAGTATCTGCGACCATCGTCCACATTAGTTTGGTCGGTTGGAAAGTGAACATTAAAGAGTGCTTCTGCGCGAGCATGAGTTTTGACGAAGACTGGGGCATTTTCAGTTGGAAGCAAATCTGGTATAGTGGCAAATTCTGGTCTTAAATTACTAATGATACGCTTGAAATTAAGTGATTTTATGTTGTGATGCGCGACATAGATGGGGCGAAAGGTTTCGTCTTGGTCCACTTCGGTAGCAAGCGTTGCGGATGGTGAAGATAATTGATAGCGTCCGTGCGACAGGTTAAATTCTCCTGAAAAATAGTATTCTTTGCCTTCAATAAATTGTTTGGCGCGGTATGGTTGGTTAAACCAGACTACGCGGACGGAATCGGTATTGTCGCTAACTACCGCCTCAGTAACGGTGAAATTGCGACGACGAGTATATCTGGTATTGATGTCGCTAATCTTGCCCTTAATTACGACTTTGCCTGGTTTAATATCACGAATTTTGGTTGGCGCTTGGTAGTTTTCATAGGCGCGAGGCAGAGTATAAAAAAGATCACGCAGAGTTTTAATACCGGCCTTTCCAAGCACCTCCGCAGTTTTTGGGCCCACTCCCTTAGCATTCTCAATCGATAGAGAAAGATCCATAAATCTATTTTAGCAGATAGATAGACTATTTAGCCTTTTTTGAATTTTCAGCGCGCCACTTATCGACTGCGCCGTGATTACCGGATAATAAGACTTCTGGCACTTTCATGCCACGAAATTCTGCCGGCTTAGTGTATTGTGGGTATTCAATGTTATCACCGTCTGAAAAGCTTTCGATTTCGGCTGAAGTTTCGCCACCGAGTACGCCTGGAATTAGGCGTACGATGGAATCAATCATCGTGAGTGCTGGTAGTTCCCCACCAGTTAAGACAAAATGTCCGAGCGAGATTTGATAATCTACAAGGCTCAGGATGCGTTCGTCATAGCCTTCATAATGAGGGCAAAGAATAATATAGTGCCCGCCAGCCTCAGCAAACTTCTGTGCTTGCTGCTGACTCCAGGTTTCACCAGCTGGAGTAGGTAGAATTACTTTAGCAGTTGGATCTTTTTCCTTGACGGATTCAATAGCAGCAAAAACTGGTTCGCAGCGGAGCAGCATACCATCACCACCGCCGTAAGGTGTGTCATCGACAGATTTATGAGGGCCAAGTCCAAACTCGCGTAAATTCACAAAATCAAATTCGGCGATGCCTTTATCTTTGGCCTTCCACATCATTGATGCGTTAAGATATGGTTCCATCGCTTCTTGGAATAACGTAATAATAGTAAACTTGATTTTGCTCATAAATATATTATACCATAAAAACCCGAAGAGACCGATTGCTCGGTCTCTATCGCGCTGACGCGCGCCCACCCTGGGGCACATTGGTTTGTTTTAATCCGCTGTTTGTTTTAATGTAGTCTCCACACTCCACTATTGAATCAGTGGAACCCCTGTGAAGCGTATCAGCTTGATTTTATTCTATCGTAACATAAGCGTTTTGTCAAGAGCGGTTTTTAATAATCTTCCACAAGCGTGAATTCTCTATCTGCAATACAGATGATAGAATCTGGTTCGGCGCCTAGAGAAGTAAGCTCGGCGCGGATACCAAGCTTTTTCATGATATCGCGTAAGCGGTTTAGTGAGGCGTAGTTATTTAGGTCGGTACGGCGTGCAAATTTTTCGATTTTTTCGCCGGTTACAATAAATTTACCATCTTCAGTTTTTTCGACTTTGAAGGTGTCTTTTAAATCATTTTTGTTAAGTGATATTACTGGCAGCTCTGGCTTTTCTTCGGTTTTTTCAACTCTTTTAACTTGGCAGTTTGCAATCACCTTTTTGATTTCACGAAGCAGTGGAGTAATTCCTTGATGCGCCACAGATGAGATTTCAAAAATGTTGGCATCTTTATTGATTTTTAGGATTGCATCCTTTTGCATTTTAATAATCTCAGCGTCAACGCCTTCACATTTGGTGAGAGCAACAATTTCTGGGCGATCTTTGAGATCAGAATACTTTTCTAGCTCGGTACGAATTGTTTGGTAGGCTTTGCCGGCATCATCATTATAGATATCAATTAAATGCAACAACACAGCGGTACGATCAACGTGACGCAAGAAAGCATGGCCAAGACCTTTACCCTCAGAAGCTCCTTCAATAAGACCTGGGATATCGGCAATCAAAATATCTTTTCCATCAACAGTAGCCATGCCAAGATTTGGCGTGATAGTAGTAAATGGATAATCGGCAATTTCTGGCTTAGCATTAGAAACAACTGATAGGAAAGTGGATTTACCAGCATTCGGTAAACCGACTAAACCAACATCGGCTAGGAGTTTTAGTTCAATTTCGGCTTCAAATTCTTCGCCTGGTTCGCCAACTTCAGCAATAATTGGGGCTTGACGAGTTGAGCTCTTAAAATGAGCGTTACCAAAACCACCATCGCCACCCTTAGCGATAATTGCTTCTTCTCCGTCCTTGGTTAAATCGGCAATTTGGATGCGTTTATTATCGATGGTTTTATAGACAACTGTGCCAATTGGCACTTCCACGATTAAATCTTTGCCGCCACGACCAGCAGAACGAGTACCAGCACCGTTTTTACCGTCTTCAGCTTTAAGCTCTTGATTGAAACGAAAATCTAGCAAGGTATTAGTATCTTTATCAGCCTTAAAAATGATGGAACCGCCTTTACCGCCGTCTCCACCGTCTGGTCCACCCTTTGGGATGTAAATTTCGTGGCGAAAAGAAACTGCACCGTCACCACCTTTGCCGGCTTTTAGTTTTACTTTTGCGGTATCAACAAACATCATAATGGTTTAATTATACCATATTTTATTAAAAATGCTAGTGAATATAGTTGAAGGTACCAATGAGGTTGGCTGGGATTTCGGCCTCCGTCACACGGTATGGCACGCCAAGGTTCATCTCGCGGACGGTAATAGTGCCGTCGGCATTAATAGCAGTAACCACGCCAACATGCCCATAGTAGCCAGAATAAGTGTGGAAGACAGCACCAACTTGTGGCGTGTGGTCAACACGGTAGCCTTGAGCTCTGAGCTGTCCAACCCAGTCTCTAGCATTGTGTAATCCTCCTGGGAGTCTGCCAAGGGATTTTGGATCAGTAGCACGCCAATACCAAGCATACCAGGTACATTGACCAGGCACGCCTGGATTACCAGGCGAGGAAACACCGCGCATGTATCCAACTACACGGAGATTTAGACGGCTGCGGCTCATACCGGAATAGGTGTAGGTGTAGGTGTAAGTGCGAACAATAGGCGCAACGTATTCTGGGCGTTCTCTTTCTGGAAGCACGCCATTAGGCAACACGATGCGCTCACCAACTACTAGGCCAGCGTTCTCTAAGTCATTGTAAGAAATAATTTGGTCAGCAGGAGAGCTGTAACGTGAAGCAATGGAGTTAACTGTATCGCCAGCCTTAACGGTATAAACAATACCTGAAGTGCTTGGAAGATATAGAACTTGTCCAGCATTAAGATTTGTAGTTTTAAGTTTATTAGACCAGCGGATTTGATCTTTAGTTAAGGTAAGATTATTACGTTCCTTTCTGAGCTGTTCGATAATTTTATCCATTGTATCACCAGCCTTGACAGTGTATGTGAATACACCGCGAGTAAGATTAGAAGTATCTACTACTGTAGGTTTTTGTACAGAAGACGTGTTGGCGCTAGCACTTTGGCCGACGTCGCGCATCACAGAAACGATAACGTAGTTGTTAGAAACTACATCTGTACTAGCAAGATTCATCGAGTCAGACATGCTGGCGACCACATACATCTCGGATAACTGGTCTGAGGAAACAGTAAAATTATCATTATCTAGATAAGCTAGATTTAAACTAGAGGTACTGGATTTTTTATCGATGGAACCAAAAATTGCCACAGCTAAAACTACTGCGGCTACAAGAGTATATGGTATTAGCTCGAGTAAAAAGTTTTTAGTCGATTTCTTGAGTTTCAGTTTCATAATGAAGCGTAACAAGAGACCTGGCAATGGACGCGAATATTCTGATTGTGCTCGGCCTCCGTATTACCATAATACATCTTACCATCATCACCTGTCAAGAAATAAAGGTAAGAGGTATTGGCTGGATTAGCAGTGGCAACGAGTGCGCTCTTGCCTGGATTAGAGATGGCGCCGCAAGGTAGACCACTATTCATGCGTGTGTTGTAGCAAGAATTAATACGTAGAGCTTTGGCGTTATCAGTATATACTTTTCGCTCTGGATCAACTTGGTCAACGGCGTATTTAACCGTCACGTCGCTACCAAGCATGATGCCCATTTTAAGACGCTTATAAAAGACTTGGGCCACGGTGGCCTGGTCGGCTGGATGAGCTTCTTTTTGGACGATAGAAGCTAGAATAATTCCCTGATGGAGCGTTAAACCTTGGGCTTTAAATTTGTTTTCTAAATCATTGTCTTGAACTACACTATATAGCTCGTCGAAGAGGCGCGTTAAAACCGTTTCAACGGTATCGTCGTTATAAAACTCATAAGTATCGCCATAAAGATAACCCTCGAGTGAGGCATTGGCTGGTTTAGTAGCAAGTAATGGGTGATCGTACTGCTTAGAGAAGGCAGCATCGATGTCGGATTGGGCATAGCCAACCTTAATCAGCCTGGCTTTCACTTCCCTAATAGTTTCACCCGGCAGAATGGTAAGACGAAAAACATTGTCGCTTGTGCCACCGGTTTTGAGTTCTTCTACAATTTCCGCTACTGACTGGTATGGATAAAGGTGATATTTACCAGATTTAATTTGCTCGGTTAGATGATTAATACGAATGTAGATTTGGAAGGCGAGAGAGTTCTTGATGAGACCGGCAGAAGCGAGTCCGTCGCCAATTTGACTAACGGTAGCCCCGTCGGCAACGATGTATGCGGTAGGTTCGCACGTATCGTTTGCTTCGGCACTAGTAGCGGCACATTCCATACCAACTGGCTTGACCATCTGTTTGTACCATATTACAGAACCAGCTGCAAAAATTACTAATAATATAGCAATAACAATTGCGACACTCAAAATCTTGAAGCCGAGTTTTTTGTGGCTATGCGTCTTTTTTTTAGCATATTTATCCTGGTCAGTGATGGTTTGTTCGGAAAAGTTCTCGACAAAGTCCTGCAAAATAATAGTGGCAGCCTCTGCGTCGATTTCGCCCTTTTCGTAATTCTGCTTGCGGCTTTTTAGACGTTCTTCAGCTTCAACCGAGGTAAGTGACTCGTCCTGAAAACAAACTTTAGCGCTTGGGATTGCCTTTTTTAGTTTTTTTGCAAAGTCTCTGACATATTCGCTTTGTTTAGTTTCTTGTCCTTGAGAATTACGTGGCAGACCTAAGACAAACATCTCGGTGCCATAGACGCGAGAGAACGAAGCAATTTGGTTAAATTCGGTACCATCAACATCAATCGTGCCATATGGGACAGCTATTTTGACGCTATCCATATCCACCTTGGCGACACCAATGCGTTTCGTACCAATATCAAGGCCAATTAATTTCATTATTTTTCTTGAATCGTTAGGTTGATAGTAATCTTATTCGGGTCGTTTGGAACGGAAGTAACCCAGAAGAAAGAAGTGAGGGCATTAACATCTGACACGCCATTAGCGTTAGAACCCTTAATTAGTGAGCTTACCTCGCCAATCTTGCGGCCTTTGACCAACTCAAGGATGCTTTCTTCGGTAATTTTTGGACCAAATTCATAATCAGTCTTTAATCTAGCAGAATAAAGTGTATCGGAATTTTTGGCAAAGCGTTCAAAGTATGGTTCGCCAACAGCATAGACTTTTTCGTCACTGCCAATATTAGCTTTTTTATTGATAAAGTCTCTAATCGGAGGAAGATCTACGGAAAATATAGAGAAGGTGGTTTTAGCGGTAATAGTTGGAGTAACGCCCTCTTTTACTTCTTCGCCAAGTTTTGGACTGACAATTGGATCTGTGGTAGTGACAGCAAAACTCTCATCAATAATTACGTTTGCTTCGCCAATTTTTTCTATCAGTTCCTTCTTGCCATCAGATTCATTCTCGGTCTTAAGACTTTCTTTGGCTTTATCTATATCTGATTGTTGAACGACGGTGATGAAGTTGTCTGTTCCTCCGGCCATTGCGCTGGCAGAGACAATGCTAAGATTCTTATTGCCACTGGTCCAACCAGAATTGGCGGCATCAATGTTATACTGAGCACCAGCACCACTAGCCACAACAGATACGTTAACGGAAACGCGACAACTCCTGTCGATGATGAGACTGCCATGATTCTCGCAGACGCTTTCTTCTCCGTTCCAAGATAACGAGGTAGCGGCTGAAGCGACATAGACGAGATTATTAAAAGTAAATGTAGTACCGCTATCAATGTTTAATGAGCCTTGGGCGGAGAAATAGGCGGCGACTTTAATACTACCGGATGCTTTGTTACCAGTGTTTTTTCTACCAGTAGCCTCAAAGGTAATTTCGGATTCTTTTTCAAGCGTATTATTGTCTATGTAGAATTTGCCGGCTTCATTGTCAACTTCGGATTCTTTGGTGGTGAAAGTGACTGTCTCAGAAAACGGGGCGGCGGTAGTGCGAACTTTGACATTAATGGTAGCATGTGGCGCAAAGACAAACGCCCAGACCAAGAATAATATTAGAGCGATAAAAGTAGAAGAACCGATAATGATCCACTTACGATATTTATCTAGAGTTGGTACTTTACCAGTAATTTTGCCTTCTTTTGCAGCCTTCTTTTTAGCCTTGGCATCTTCTTCGGAATCTTCATCTTCAATTTCGTCTGACTCGATAACTTTTTCTGCCTTGGCTGACTCTCCATCTTCAATCTCTTCTTCGGTGACTTCTTCTTCGACTTCGGCTGGGGCTGAAACTTTAATGTCTTCGGCTTTCGGAATGATTGGGCGAGTCTGGAGATTTGGTGCGACTGGAATACGAGAGGCCATGGCAAGCTTCATGATAGCGGAATCCGTTGTTACAAAAACAACTAGTTTGCTATTATCCTTCGCAGATTTAGAAATAAGTTTAATGTTAACAGCGCTTCGAAAAACGCTAGCCTTCTTTGGCGGAACCAACGCTACCACCTTTTGCTTGGCCGCTTTTAACTTTGTAATGATATCAGTAATATCATCCTCAGGCTCTACATAGATAACGTCTTTATTCATATTAATTTAAATATACCACATTTTATCATGCTTGTGTTAAAATAAGTATATGGGCATTTTTAGTTTTGGAAAAAAATCTACCGGAACGCCTCTGCGCGCCGCTGATGCGATGTCTAATTCTGCAATGGCAGAGTTGGCCCTTAATGTCATTCAGGATGGCGTGATTATCGTTGACCGTAATGGCATTGTGCGCTTATGCAACCCGGCTGCTGCCGCTTTGGCAGGTATTTCTAATCCAAAAAATGCAGTAGGGCTAGACTATCTCACGGTATTAAAACTGGCAAATAATGAAGGCGCCCAGATGAGAGATACTGAAAACCCCGTAGTAATGGCTGTGCGTGGTAGCAAAAATTATGAATCACGTGATTTTTCTTTAATTCAATCTGGCAAGGATCGCCAAGTGCCAATTTATATTTCAGTTTTGCCAACTAATGGTATATTAGGCGATCGTATTATTACTTTCCGCGATATTACTAAGGAACTAGAAGAAGACAACGCACAAACTGAGTTTATTTCAACCGCCAGTCATGAGATGCGTACACCGGTAGCTTCAATTGAAGGCTATCTAGGTATTGCGCTTAACCCGCAAACGGCAACGATTGATGATCGCGCTCGTAAATATCTTGAAGAGGCTCACGCCGCTAGTAAACACCTTGGTCGCTTATTCCAGGATTTGCTCGACGTAACTAAACTTGATGACGGCCGCGTGCGTATGCACTTAGTGCCGCTAGAAGCTGCCGAATTTGTTCATAAAGTGGCCGAAGAATATATTCCAAACATGCAAAAGAAGCAAATTAAGTATGTGATTGGTGGTGATACAAATAATTTCAACCAGCAACGCAAACTTGACCAGGTGTTATATACTTTTGCGGATACTGGTTTCTTGCACGAAATTCTTTCAAATTTGATTGAAAACGCTTTTAAATACACTGGTAACGGTGGCACCGTCCAGGTGAATGCTCGCGGCGAAGGCGACCGCGTAGTAATTAGTGTTTCTGATACAGGTATTGGTATCGCGCCGGATGATGTGGCGCACATTTTCCAGAAGTTCTACCGCGTGGATAATTCCCAGACACGTACAATTGGTGGTACTGGTCTTGGTCTCTATCTCGTAAAGGAGCGTACAGAATCAATGGGTGGTCGCGCATGGGTAGAAAGTACGTTAGGTTCTGGTTCAACCTTTTATATTTCCCTACCTCGTCTATCTTCTGACGAGTACGAGAAACGTCGTATCGCAATTGAAAATGAAGAAAAAGTTCAGGCTTTCACCGAAAAAACTGCTCAATTTGAAGCTAAGACGGGCGGAATAAAAGTTGCTGGTGATGGCACCAGTGATGGACTTAATGCTGCCTTGCTCCAACCAGCTCGCCCAATTCCAATTAATCGCATGACGGATTACCGTACTGAGGAAGCAGCCGCCCCAACGACCGCAGCGTCACAAGCTGCACCGGCCGCGCAAGCGCCAGCCGCTGCACCAGCGCCACAAGCTGCGCAACCAGCTCCGCAAGCAGCACCGGTTGCTCCAGCGCCAACCGCGCCAACACCACAACCGGCACCGCAGGCCCCAGTCCAGCCTCCAGCGCCAGCTGCTCCGCCAACACAAATTTCACCGCAACAACAAAACTAGGGTATAATAACACTATAAGGAGAACCTATGACAAAAATAATGATTGTAGAAGACGATTCCAGCCTACGCGAGATTTACAGTATTCGTCTCGTCGCCGAGATGTATGACGTGGTCTCTGCTGCTGATGGTGAAGAAGCCTTAGCTACTGCCATGCGTGAAAAACCAGATTTGGTTTTGCTCGATGTGATGATGCCAAAAATTTCTGGTTTTGATTTTCTCGATATCTTGCGCTCGACTCCAGATACCGCCAAGACTAAGGTTATCATCATGACCGCTCTTTCGTCTGACGATCAGCGCCAACGTGGTGAGTCACTAGGAGCAGACCGCTATCTAGTTAAGTCTCAAGTTGGAATTGAGGACGTGGTAAATGTTATTCATGAAATATTAGGCGATCGCCAAGGAGCCACTAATGGACAAGCAGCACCAGCCGCTCCTGCAGCCGCGCCAGCCGCTGCACCAGCACCAGCCGCAACAGCTGGACCAGCCGTCCCACCAACTCCGGCTCAATAAGTTTTTAGCAGAAAGATTAGGAATATCTCGTCGTGAAGCCGACGATGCGATTGGTGGTGGTAAGGTTCTCATTAATGGTAAGATCGCTGTTTTAGGTTCTCGTATTGACAATAATGATAAAATATGCTATAATAATAAAGTCGTTCCGTTTGCAACGGATTTTCTTTATCTCGCGTTAAATAAACCGGTAGGCTACGTTTGCTCACGAAAAAAACAGGGTGATGCGCCAACTATTTACGAGCTGCTGCCAAAGAAATACCAGGCATTAAAGTCTGTTGGTAGGCTTGATAAGGATTCTTCTGGCATTATTCTTTTGACCAACGATGGCGATTTTGCTTTTCAGATGACACACCCAAAGTTTATTAAAACTAAGATTTACGAAGTGCAGCTTAGCCGCGCACTAGAACCATTACACCAGCAAGAGATCAGCGATTTTGGTATTGAAATTGGTGACGGCATTAGTAAACTAGGCCTTACTCGCCTGGATGATTCCCGCCTAAATTGGGAAGTAACCATGAGCGAAGGTCGTAATCGCCAAATCAGGCGCACTTTTAATGCGCTCGGCTACCAAGTAGTTAAATTGCATCGCAAACAATTCGGCCAGTATGCTTTGTCTGGACTAAAGCCGGGTGAATTTAGTGAATTTAAATCTTAGTAATTTTAGCTAATTTAGAACGGAGTCCGCCTTCTTCTGGAATTTCGGCGGTAGTATCCATAGCAACACGCAGTAAACCAAGAGCGGTGATATAAGAATGATCAAGTTTAGTGTTGGTAGAATTTGAAATTCCTGGAATATCTTCAGTTTCAACCAGGTGCACTACTGGGCGGCGGGCAAAGGAAAGTTCTTTGTACCAATCGCCAGTGGCGAGTTTTTCTTGTAAGGCAATTAAGCCAGCGCCACCACCACAAAGTAAAATATTATTAGGCATCACTTCTACTAAACGAAAATCTTCAAGCGCAATTTGAATGCCGGCGAGCCAAACCGAAAGATTGCGATCGACTGCCATTTCAACCTTTTCTTCTAGACGTTTTTCAAGCTTACCTTTATCAATTTGCAATTTATACTTCTCGGCTACGGCAAATTCTACGCCTAGCGATTCGGCAATTTGGTGCGTAAAGCTGCGGCCACCGATGCCAAACATTTTGGTGCCTTCTACACCTCCATCATCGACTACGGCAATGTCGGTAGTGCCGCCACCGATGTCCATCACCACTGCTGAGAGGTTATTGTCGTCATCATCACCAAGGCAAGCGCGACAAACCGCGAATGGTTCTACGGCTACGGCTAATAAATCAAGATTAAGCTCAGCACAAACTTTTTCGATGGCTGAAATATGTACGAGCGGAGCGAAGGCGGTATAGAACTGAATCATCACGTCTGAGCCTTTGAAGCCAATTGGGTTACTAACTTTATAGCCATCAATCGTGAGTGACACTACGGCTGAATTAATTAAGCGAACTTCGACGTTTGGGTTATTAGTTTCGAGTGCAACCTCGTTTCTAGCTTCTTCACGCGCGGCGTCTTGAACTTTCTTTATAATTAGTTCCATTTCTTGGTTAGAGAGTGGCTTGTTGCCGTTTTGGCGGTGATAACGCACGGTAGAAGTGTTGCCTTTTACGAGTTCGCCAGCAATGCCAACCACAACAGTTTTAGCAGTTAATTGTGCCTGGTTTTCAGCGATACTGAGAGCTTTTTCACAAACGGTCGTAACGGCAGGAATATCGGCAATGGCGCCGGCATACATATTATTGGCGGCTTGATGAGCTCTGCCTACACCAATTATTTTGAGTGTGCCATCTTTAGCTGGTCTAGCAATCACAGCTTTAACAAATTCAGTACCAATATCGAGGGCTAAGATTGCATCGTCAAGAGGAGCTTTTTCGAGTTTTTCTTTGCGTATAATGCTCATGGTACTATTATACCACAGTTGGCAAGAGGTTACTCTAAGATAGCTTTGATACGGCGAACGCCAGCAGAGGAAGATTCTTCTTTCTTGATTCTAAACTTGCCGAGCATGCCAGTGTGTTCAACGTGTGGGCCACCACAAATTTCGCGAGAGATTGGCGTTTTAGTATCGCCAATAGTATAAACAGTAACTTTGTCTGGATAACGATCCCAGAATTGACCATGAGCCTTCAGTGTATCTTTGGCGTAATTCTTATCGTAATCATCATGTACCACAGGTAAATCTTGTTCAATCCATTCGTTGACTTGGTCTTCCAGAGTCTTTAATTCTTCTGGCGTGAGCTTGTGGTCTGAAGAAAAGTCAAAGCGCAGACGTTCTGGCGTGATATTGGCGCCTTTTTGCATGGTTTCTTTATTGATGTGCTTTTGCATAGCGGCTAGTAGTAAATGAGCAGCTGTGTGATACTTTACGGTAGCGTCGGAAGTATCGGAAAGTCCACCTTTGAACATGCCTTTTGAAGCGGTTTTACTACGTTCGCGCTGTTCGTTCAAAGCATTCTCAAATTCTTGTTGGTAATCTTCTGAAAGCTGCACGCCTTCACGGTAGATTTCTTCCACAGATAATTCTAGTGGGAAGCCGTAGGTGTCTTGTAGTTTAAATAAATCTGTACCAGTTAAAACCTCGCCGGTAGCGGAAAGTTTTCTAAGTTCACGGAGACCCTGATTAAGGGTTTGGCGGAATGCTTTTTCTTCTTTTTCCATCACGGCAAGTGCATCACTACGATTAGTCAAAATTGAATCTGGCAAAGATTCATAATTCTTAGCAATGACTGGTAAGGTTTCCGAAAGGAAGTTTTGCGAAATGCCAAGGTCTAGTGCACGTAGAATAGCGCGGCGAATGAGACGACGCAATGCATATCCTTGAGCCTTATTAGAAGGCACTAACCCTTGGGCAGTTAGTAAATAAGCACCACGTAAATGATCGGCGATAATGCGCATTTCGTCAGTGTTTTGATCGTAAGATTTATGTGAAATCTGCTCGAGTTTTTCAATAATTGGTAACATTAAAGAGGTTTTGAAGACGTCAAAACTACCAATGGCTGCAGCGGCAATACGTTCAAGGCCGCCGCCAAAGTCGACGTTCTTCTTTTCTAATTCGCTAAATGAGCCATCCGCTTCGCGCTTATACTGCATAAAGACGGAGTTGCCGATTTCCATGAAGCGAGCGCCATCTGAGGCTGGGTGAGATTTGCCATATTTGGCAACGTCCTGCTTGTCTTCACCAAAATCATAGAACACTTCTGAATCTGGGCCGCATGGATCGCCAATTGGCGTTGAGTCACAGGCACCACCACGGCTCCACCAGTTTTCATGATCGTCATAGAAGAAGATGCGTTCACCTGGTTTGATACCACGCATGTCGCCTTGTTCGGCGGTGCCGATTTCGGCGATTTTGGCATCAATACCAGCTTCTTTAAAAACTTGTTGCCAAATAGCAGCGGCTTCATCGTCTTTTGGAATGCCGTATTCTTTATTGCCAATAAAACAAGTAACGTAAATGTTTTCCGGGTTTAGACCTACTTCTTTAGTTAAGAATTCAAAGAAATTGCGAATTTGTTCTTCTTTGAAATAGTCTCCTAAAGACCAGTTGCCGAGCATTTCAAACACGGTAGTGTGGCGCGGATCACCAACGTCTTCGATATCTTGCAAGCGCATACAAGGCTGTGAATCGGCTAGGCGTTTACCATCTGGATGCTCTTTGCCAAGCAGATAAGGCAAGAGTGGCTGCATACCAGCACCAGTAAATAAAGTTGTTGGGTCGTTTTCGAGTACGAGCGGGGCTGGATTAATAACTTTGTGCCCTTTCTTAACTTGAAAATCTAAATATTTTTGTCGGATTTCATTTGCGTTCATGCAGAATATTATACCATAACTTGATTTTTTGTAGTTTTATAGTATAATTTTATTATGGTTGTACTTTAAAAGGGTGCCAAATATACATTTTTTGAGGAGGGGTAAGTATGTATCATGTAAGGTTTGGACTCTGGCTAGCAATCGTCTTGATCTCCGGTATCGGAGCATGGAACGAGCAAAAGAAATACGCAAAACTAATTGCCTACATTACTGTGCCAATGGTGGTTATTTACGCCGTGCTGTTAAATCTGACCGGCTGGAATAACTTTGGCTATGCAAAAATAGGCATTTTATTGTCTCTTCATATTTCTTTCATGCTCTCGCTCTTCGATCTAGACACTCATGCACCGGGAACTCTAATTGAGGCGGGACTAGCCTTCTTTTCAATCTTTTGCGTTGGATATAGTTACTATCTTCAAATTGGCGCTTAAAAACCATCGCAGCGGCCTTCGGGCCGCTTTTTTCTACTCTGAGATAATGCCGCCACCAAGGCAAATTTCGCCGTCATAAATTACGGCAGACTGACCGGCGGCTGGGCGCTTAATTGGTTCTTTGAACTCCAGTTTTTGTCCATCAAAAGTAGCTTCAACAAGTGGAGCGCGGTGGCGCAAACGCACGAGCACATTTTTAGTATTGCCGTTAGAACGATCAATTACGTCTTCTAATAATAGTTTTTTGGTCCATAAATGATTGTCATTTAAATTTTGCGAAACGTAAACAACGTTCTTTTCTAAATCCTTTTTTACAACGTAGTATGGCAAACCGCCACCCACATATAGGCCGTGGCGTTGGCCAATAGTGTAAAAAATCGCGCCCTCGTGGTAGCCCAAAACTTGGTCGGTTTTGGCGTCGCGAATTTCGCCTGGTTTTACGTCGATGTACTCTTTCAAAAAATCTTTCATGCCGACTTCGCCTACAAAACATACGCCCATCGATTCTTTTTTGTAAGCGTTGGCTAGTCCACGCTCTTTAGCAAGTTTCTTAACGTCTGGTTTTTTCATGTCGCCGATTGGAAAAATAGTGTGGGCGATAGCGTCTTTTGAAATGCGATATAGGAAGTAGGTTTGGTCTTTATTTTCGTCTACGGCACGGAGAAGGTTTTTGCCGTCGGTTTTAGCGTAATGTCCAGTAGCAATGTAATCAGCGCCACGTTCACGAGCAATTTCGTAAAAGAGTTTAAATTTGATTTCTTGGTTACACATAATGTCTGGGTTTGGCGTGCGACCTTTTTTAAACTCGGCTAGCATATAGTCAACTACTTTTTGTTTATATTCTTTTTCAAAATCCCAGACTTCAAAATCAAGATCGAGTTTGACTGCTACGCGTTTAGCATCAGCTAGATCTTCGGCCCATGGACATTTCATGCCAGGTAAATCCTGGCTCCAGTTTTTCATATAAACGCCCACAACCTTGTAACCTTGCTCTTTTAAAAGAACGGCTGAGACAGAAGAATCGACGCCGCCGGACATGCCGAGGTAAACAGTTTTATTTGCGGTCATGTTCTTCCTTTATGACTTGTTTGATGATTTTAGCGGCGGCTAGAACATTTTCTTCATCATTCAAAGCGCCTAAAGAAATACGCAAAGAGCCAGCAATTTCTTGCTCGCTTAGACCAATGGCAGTTAGAACATGAGATTTTTGGCCTTTTGATGCGGCGCAGGCGGCACCGGTTGAAACGTAGACATCTTGGTCTTCGAGTTTATAGATTAAACGCTCGGCATCGAGTCCAGCAAAACAAACTGGCACAAAATTTAGAAGCTGATGCTTTTTGTTGCCAAGAAAAATTGGCTCAATTGCAGCAGTTCTAAGTTCGTCTTTAAGAATTTTTGATAGTTTCTCATACTTTTTGCGATTGCCATTCAAGTGGGTTTTAGCTTCTTCAAAAGCCACGGCAAAGCCAATCGTGCCAGCAACGTTTTCGGTGCCAGAACGTAGGCCACGCTCTTGACCGCCACCGTAAGAAATTGGTTGTAGTTTTATGCCGTGCCCAACGTAAAGAGCACCTACGCCTTTTGGCCCATAAACTTTGGCGGCATTTAAAGTCATTAAATCAACGCCGAGCCTAGCAACGCTAATATCAATTAAATTAAGGGCTTGCGAAGCATCGCTATGTAGATAAATTGGCGTAGTTACATCGCGTTTTAAACGATCCATTTTGACATCACGTAAAATTTGCGCGATTTCAGCAATTGGTTGAATGGTGCCGATTTCATTATTTGCAAGCGAAATCGAGACTAATTCTATTTCGTCATTTAGTTTAGAACGAAAATCTTTTAGATCAATTAATCCGGTGTGGTCAACGTTGATGGCGGTACCGTGATGCTTCTCCGCAATTTTACGTACAGAATCGTGCTCGGTAGCTAGATAGAGACATTTTTTGGTCACGATGGTAAAGGCGAGATTAGTAGCTTCAGTTGCACCGGAAGTCATTACTAAGTCGCTACCTTTGGCACCAATACAATGAGCAATACGAGCTTTAGCATCTTCGTAAGCCTCGCGTATTTTTTTGGCTGGTAGATAGGCAGCAGAAGGATTAAAAAACTGTTCAGCAAAATACGGCGTCATCGCTTCTAGGGCCTTGGCGCTCACGGGTGTTGCAGCGGCATGATCAAGATAAATCATGAATATATTATAACATTTTTATTCAGTTTTTACAAAGGTAATCGGTTTCGGCTCTTCTTCAGTTCCCTCGTCGATAGTGAAGGTAGTTTTTTCCTTGTCGATTGTTAGTGGATAGCTGTCATTCTTCTCGTAGAGCCAGACGGTGTTAATGATTAAGTGGTCTGCATCAATATACCAAGTGGTATCGTAATATTTTTCGCCACCGTTGACAGTAATTTGGCCGGTGCCATCTTTATTAAATTTCCAAATTACGAGATCAGCATCTTCGCGCTTCCAGGTACCAACTGAAGCTAAATATTCTTGAGTGTTCATGTGTGAATATGGATTTAAAGTATCAATAAAGCGAGCGCCAAAAAAACCGCCCACAACAAGGGCAGCAAGTCCAATAATAACACCTAACCCAATCAAAAGACGTTTTACGACTTTGCTCATGCTTTAATTATAGCACGCAGATTATTTATGATAAAGGTTGGCTTTGATGAGCTTCAAATAAGTGAGGGCGGCCATGCGAAAATTATCAAGTTCATCGCCATAAATGCGGCGGATTTTACCACCAAGTGGCTTTTTGTAGACTCCGTCTGGACGAACCTCGTATCGGATGGTAGATTCCTTTTTGACGCCTTGCTCGGTCCAACTTTCATACCAGACCCAAACATTTTTGGTTTGTTCAAAAAACTCGCGTTGGTGTCCGGCCGGAATTGGTCCAAAAATTGTGCGACCATAAAAAGATTCAGCATTAATCAATTGGGCATACGGCAACTGATATTGAACGACTGGTCCAGTTTTCTTTTTGGTGAGGGGAGCTATTTTTTTGAGTAGGCTGTTAATCTGCATTTTTCAATCTCCTCAGCAATAGCGTTTAACTCTTCAAAAACCGCGCGGTCATCAGCATTGCTAGCGATCGGCTTCTTTTTTTGAGTCTCTGGAATTTTATATTCCGAACAAGCTTGCGACATTTTCAGTAGTTTTTTCTGCGACTTCTGCCTCAGAAACTCCCAACTTATTTGCTAAAAATTGTGCGATATCTTTGATATACGCAGGTTCGTTTATTTTACCACGATTTGGGACCGGTGTCAAGAATGGCGCATCTGTTTCTAAGATGATTTTTTCAAGTGGCGGGGTTGGCAAAGTGCTGTAAGTCGCGAGGCCATTTACACCCACGTAGAAGTCTGTGTTTTCTAAAATCTTGCGTAAATTCTTTTTGTTATCCGAGTAGGAATGGACTACGCCGCGAATGGTGGGATAGTCTTTGATGATCTCAAAAAAATCATCAAATGCTTCGCGAATATGGAACGAAACTGGTAAGTCAAATTTGGCAGCCAAGTCTAACATCTCGCGGAAAAGTTTGATTTGCTCTTCATGGTTTTCGCCATAATGGTAATCAAGCCCCACTTCGCCAATCGCAACTAATTTAGAAGATTGGTTAGCTTTTAAAGCTTTTTCGAAATCGGTGGTTTTGTCGGTATTGCCTGGGTGTACACCATAAGTCCAGTATACATTTTTATGGGCTTCGGCATACTTTTTAGCGTTCAAAGAATCTTCTGGATCGGTACCAATACAAATAATTTTTTTAACGCCATTTTTTTCGGCATTTTTTAGGAATTCTGCCGCCTGCTCTTCAGTGAAGAACTCGCGGTCGTGCAGATGACAGTGAGCATCAACCAACATTAATAGGTCCTATTCTCACGCTTGCGTTTGATTGGATCGAGTTGGCGTTTGCGGAGACGCAAATTCTTTGGCGTAACTTCTAGTAGTTCGTCATCTAGTAGAAAATCGAGACACTGTTCGAGCGAAAGTTGAGTATAAGGCGTTAATTGGATAGCGCCGTCACTAGCGTGTGTACGCATGTTAGTAAGTTGTTTTTCTTTACAAATATTGATGTCGATATCTTCTTTTTTATTAGAAAGACCGACAATCATACCTTGATAGACCGCAACTTGCGGTGGAATGTAAAGCGTTCCACGAGCCTGGGCGGCATCAAGAGCGTAGGCGGTGGAGACACCAGATTCAAAGGCAATTAAGGCGCCGTTACGTTCTGGTTTGTATTTAGTATCAACTGGCTTGTAGCCATATGGAATAGAAGACATAATGGCGGTACCGCGCGTAGCGGTAAGCAAGTTATTGCGAAGGCCAATTAAAGCAGCGGTGGTGATTTCATAAGTAAAGCGGGTAGAGCCGGCGGATGTTAACTCTTGAGATTTTAGTTCGGCTTTTCTGATTCCAAGCTCCTGTGAAACGGCACCGACAAATTCTGGTTCAACTTCGATAGTCAAAGACTCAATTGGTTCACATTTAACACCGTCAATTTCTTTGTAGACAACTTCTGGGCGGCCGGCTTCGAGCTCGTAACCTTCGCGACGCATAGTTTCAATTAAAACGGATAAGTGTAATTCGCCACGACCAGAAACTTTGTAGCCAAGACCTTCTGGTTCAATTTTAAGAGCAATGTTGGTTTCGAGTTCCCTTTCTAGACGTTCAGCGATTTGGCGAGAAGTGGTAAATTCACCTTCCTTACCTTTGAGTGGCGAAGTGTTTGGCCCAATATAAATACTAAGAGTTGGTGGCTCAAGTTCGATAGTTGGCAAGGCTTCTGGATTTTCGCCAGTAGCGATAGTGTCACCGATGTTGGCGGAGGAGACGCCGGTTAAAGCTACGATGTCGCCAGCCAAAACTTCAGTGGCTTCTTCCTTGCCAAGACCTTTGTAGGTAAAGATTTGGTCGATCTTAGCGGATTTAGTGGTGCCATTTTGCAAAACTTTAACGGTCTCGCCCTTTTTTAATTTGCCGCGAACAATTTTGCCAATGCAATATTTGCCAAGATAGTTATCGGCAGCGAGAGCGGCCACTAATAATTGTGCACCTTTAGAAGCATCCTCATCAATGCGTGTGGCTGGGATATCATTGATGATTGATTCAAAAATCACATTTAGATTAT
>JAFROU010000042.1 GCA_017429465.1 Candidatus Saccharimonadota bacterium | reverse complement strand
CTATTATCTATGCCAATTACGCAACTAGCCGAAGCGCTACATAAATTTACTCTAAGTTATCCAACTACTATCGTTACTTTTCACGTTGGGCAAATTGTAGTAGCTGCTAAAGGCCAGGTCATTTCCGTGCCGATTACTAACACTAATTATTCTCAACTCACCATCTGGCAAGGCCAACTTGCAAGTAACATTGCCACCCTAAATTTTTATAATCCAAATCAACCGTTAGAATCGACGGTAGCGGCTTTGTTTTACCAATAAAAAAGGCCGCGCAAGGCGGCCTAAGTTGAAAACGTCACTGTGGCAGCTGTCCGTTTTCGTCATATTTTGATAGAGGAGTTTTATCCTCGACCAAACGATCACGCTTTTTGATTAACAGTACGATACCCACTACTACTCCACAGAAGATTAAGGCAATTTTAGTTACCATACCAAAGGTAGCACACCAAATCAACATAATCACAACTGTGGCGATTGCGGCCAGATAAACATAACGTCTTGCTAGTACTATAACCAGTGCTAGTTTAGGATTAATGTCGTAGAGCACGCCATAAACCAAAGCCTGGATGCAAGAACCTACTACGATGGTAGAGACCAAGAAGATAATGCCGACTTTCTGGTTAATGCAGAGCGTGACGTAGACTAGCCCCGCTACACCCAATAAAATATCTGCAATCTGGTCCAGCGCTACGGCGTATACTCGCCACCAGCGCACTTTACCATCATCTGGATAATGCCATTTGCGAGCGCAAATACCGTCAAAGGCATCGCAAAGTTCTCCCAAGGCAAAAGCCAGCAAGGCCCATTCCGAGGGAACATCAAGAAGCGCCATCACTATTAAAGCGACCGCAAAGACAACTCGTGATGCGGTCAAAACATCGGCAATGTGGTATTTTTTCATGTCTCCACCTCCAATCAAAAATCTAGCCGAATAGCTACATTATATCACACTTTTACCTAAAAGTCAAGATTACTGGGCTTTGTATATCTGTAACAAGCCCTTGATTTTTTCAGACTGTAGCACCTCTTTACGGTGTGCAATCATCGTCTCGCTCATCTTTTTAACCATTTCTGGATGCTTGTATAAATAGTCAAGCGCGCCAGCCATTTGCTTAGCTGAAGGACCATTAGCTAGCAGGTAACCACCCTCCGCCACTACTTCTTTCATGTCTGGATCGCAAATAAACACCGGAAGACCAGCCAGCTCAGCCTCGAGTAAAGTCATCGGCTGGTTATCAAAATTATAAGAAGCTAGCACGCTAAGGTGACACTCCATCATCTTAGCTAATATTACTTCGCGCTTTTGTAGTCCATAGAATTTAACGTTTAGTTTATGCCTTTTGACATAACGCATTGCTTTTTTAAGTTCATTACCATCGCCATAAGCGTGTACCTCATAAGGAATTTTAAGGCAAGTTAGGGCCTCCAAAAAGACCATAAAGCGTTTTTCGTGTGAGATGCGAGCATTCGATAAAATTTTTATCGTATCTCCTGGGTTTAATATTCTTGCTTGCACTTCTGGCTGCATTAATGAGTCATTAATACCGTTAGAAAGCACTTGCATCGGCGTCTTCACTCCGTAATGACGAAGTTTTTCGCGTAGATGATAAGATGGAGTTAGCACTAAATCGGCATAACTAGCATGGTTTACCATCATGGTCCACATTTTGGCGCGACCAATCGTAGTCGCAAGATAATCATCACGTTTAACTGTAATTTTATGCGGCAAGTACCAAGAATGAAACCAATTTAAAAGCGTTCCTACGAGCGTTTTGAATGGATGTGGTATATTTACCGCCAAAGCCGAATCTTCGCGTCCATGCATGGTCTGAACGAGCGTAATGCCATATTTTTTAGCCAGCCTCATTCCCGCGATACTGCAACCGGCTTCATAATGCACGTGGACTAGATCAAACTCTTTCCCGAAGTCCGGAAACTGTTTTAGAATCCATTTTTCTACGATACCAGGTCGGTGAGCGACTGGAGCTTTATTAAGTCGTAGCACCTTACAAGTTGGCACTACGTAAACGCCCGGCTCACGTTTTCTTCCAGCAAACCCAGGACTAAATATTACTACTTCGTGGCCCGCCTTTTCGAGCCCTTCCTTCTGGGCATTGATAGAAGAAACGATTCCTCCAGGCACATCTAAATATACATCCGAAAAAATCGCGATTTTCATATTTTAATTTTAACATATGTTATAATCGTAATCACATTAACAATAATATCAAGAAGCGACGAGGGACCGGCCCTACGACTCGCTACCAACCTACAATAGTAAGGTGGTAATTCCGGCCAGAAAGGAAAGATATCATGTCTTCATTCTATCGCACTGCGGAGAGCGTTTCTCCTAAACACCCAGATAAACTTTGTGATCAAATTAGTGACGCCATTCTTGACGCCTATTTTGCCAAAGATCCTAATGCCCGCGTGGCTGCCGAAACTTGTGGCGGACACGGTGTAGTTTTTGTCACTGGCGAAATCACTTCCACGGCTAACGTTGATATTGAAAAAATTGTCCACCGTATCGCTGGCAAAGACGTAGAAGTTCATACTAAGATTGTTAAACAATCACCAGAAATTGCCCAAGGTGTCGACACCGGCGGCGCCGGTGACCAGGGAATCATGATTGGCTATGCCTGCGACGAAACCCCAGAGCTATTACCGAAAGAAGTAGTTTTTGCTCGCCGTCTCAACCAATATATTTATGACAAGTATCCTTATGACGGCAAAACTCAAATTACTTTAAACCCAAAAGGTAAAATTGAATCTGTTGTGGCTAGTTTTCAGAATGTTTCCAACAAAGACCTAAAAGACATTGTTAAAAAATGGCTCAAAGAAAACAAACTAGATAGTAAAGATATTCAAATTTACGCCAACCCAGCTGGCGACTGGAACCAAGGCGGTTTTGATGCTGACACTGGCCTCACTGGACGTAAACTAATTGTCGACAACTATGGCCCACGCATCGCCATTGGTGGCGGTTGCTATTCTGGTAAAGATCCATCTAAAGTCGATCGCTCCGCTGCCTATATGGCTCGCCGTATCGCTGTAGATTATCTCAGGAAACGCCAAGCCCACGAAGTATTAGTACGTCTTGCCTACGCTATTGGTAAGGCTGAACCACTAGAACAAACCGTAGTCATCGACGGCAAGCCAGAAGTAATTGAAGGCTACGATTTAACGCCAAATGGTATCATTAAATTCCTTGATTTAAAGCGCCCAATCTACGAAGTCACCGCTAGATACGGTCACTATGGCGAAGGTTTTGACTGGGATAAATAAAACTACTGTCCCAAATTAGCCTTAGCCTGGTTAATTAATTCATCCGAAGCTCCCGGCATAATATTCTTTATTTGGTCAATCTCATCTACATAGTAATAGCGACCTTTGCCACTGTTTTGATCCATAAAAAGATAGAAAAACTGAGCATTGTCTATTAAAGCCATTGCTTCATAGTATCTATTTTCACCATCAACACGTTCGTAAGAAGCCAGTGAGGCGCCGGTAACCTGAATCTCCGTTGGCGCATTAGTTTCTAGATTAATAAAATTAAATTTCCAAGTACGAATCTTATCGCCTTGGACTGCTTCGGTTAAAGCTACGTGCTTATCTTTCATGCCCTAATTATAGCACAAGCAATTTTCTGTGCTGAACATAAAAATAGGGCCATTACTTGCCCTTTTCGTTCCAATCGCATACGCGTGGTGGGCGGGAAGGGAATCGAACCCTTACTCTCTTGCGAGAACCAGATTTTGAGTCTAGCGCGTCTACCAGTTCCGCCACTCGCCCAGTAGCATTATCTTATCATTTTAACCGCCGTTGGTCAAGAAAGACCAGACACCCTCAAGGAAGGTTTGTTCATTAGCTGGCATTTCGTAATCATCTGACGGAGTTTCAGTCTGATCAATCGAAGACGAATTCTCATAACTTGGACTGATTTGTTCGGCTGTCACAAGCAAACGATATCTTGAGGTACCAAGTGGCGTGCAAGTCACCAGTGTAAGCATCGGTTTATCTGTTGCATAAACTAACACTCCTACATTATTTGGCGTCACCGTTTCTTTTTTAGTCACGCGGTAAGTATAACGCACTGATTGATAATTAATATAAATTAAATCACCATTATCAAGGCGCTCTAGTCCAGAAAAGATAAACTTATACTGATTGTTACTATAAATATCTCCGGCCGAGTGCCCAGTGATTACCATATTGCCAATTTGGCCAGGAAAAGCATTGGCACCAGAAATCATCCAGTGAGCCACACCATTATTCATCGCCGACATGATAGTTTTGTTGTCATTACTAATACCAAAATGAACCGGCACTTCAACATTTAGCTTTGGAATTATTAACTTCGGATCAGGCGAAACATTTTGCGTGATAGTTGGGTCAAGTGGCGTAATATCAGTCGAAGGTGCCTCTCCCGGAGAAACATAGGCCATGATTGGGGCAAAAATCAGACGATTATATTGCATGAACAAAATAAATAATACAACGGTAATTCCCGCCACAATCGGAATCCAACGACGGTGTTTACGCACCTTACGCGCATGCTCATCAGCTTTTTCACGAATCGTATTTTTAAGTACTGATTCTGGCTCTGAACGATTTTTAATCTCTGGCTCCGGATCTGGCGTGGAAGTAATTGCGCCCGGAATTTTTTGCACCGGTTGTACTGCTGGTTTTTCCGGTTCAACATCTGGTTTTTTACCTTCTTCAATCATTTGACGAAGAGCCTTTAATTTAGCGGTCTCCACATATTGACGTGCCGCTTGCGCATAATACTCACTGTAATATTTCTGATAGTATTTTTGCCAAGCTGAATGGTATTTTTTCCATTCCTCTTGCGTAACATTCGGGTTTACTTGATTCTGTTTGTAAGTAGTTGAGCTGGTGGTGTTTGTATTATTTGCTGGCCTAATCACCGTACCATTAACCGGGGCATTGCTCACCCCGTAAGCAGCCAAAACCCGATTGCGCGCAATTTCTGCGGCAGTTTGACGTTGGCGATCAGCTGAAGACAGCCCACCTTTCTCAGAATCCATAGGTTTATTATACCATAGGCACTATGGTTTTAGACTACAATTTTTCACGCACCAATTCAGATTCAGTATTAACGTAATAAATCCATCGATCGTTGCCAGAAATCACGGCCAGAGAATCATTTGCAAGGCCAGTTGATAGTTCACGATAGTTTGAACCATCAAAATCACGCACCACCAGTTTTCCGTCCACAACATTATATAGTAGAAAACCATCTAACCAACCAGTTTGGCTATTCTCAATCTTAAACTCGATGGCGTCGATAACTTCCGAATCTATCACAGCAATATCGGTGCCATTTTGTGCCACCACAAACTCACCATTATGTGTTGGTTTTAAGGATGTTGGAATAAAGCTTATATCCTTGTCTAGCACTAGCGACATCATTGCCTTGAAATCTTGGTTATAAGAAGGAAGTTCTCCTTCATAAATATAAACATGGCTACCAACCGTATAAACTAAGTATTCGTCGCCGTAGTAAGAATTAATCGCTAGCAGAATTTTATCAGTCGGATTTGTGGTGGTAGCAAAGATCGTGCTTTCTTGCTCACCTTCCTTATAAATGCCAATCGAACGCATCCCGGTCACGTCCGGAGTAGTCAGATAGATAATCGCACCGCCATAATTTACAAAGTCTTCCACACCACTTATCATCACCTTTGAAACCGACGAACCAGAAACATTTATTTGATGTAAATTACCATTCACTAATGCGTACAAACTATCGGCTGAATTATTCGCCGTCTTCACTGTGCTAATATTTAAACCAAACGTCTTAGTAAGATTGATGCTATTTTTTACATCGCGCACATTAATGATAATCCACTCAGTCTTACCATTTATCACGTGCTTAAATAGGACCTTGTCACTATTTTCGCTCCAACTTACTAGTTGCAAATCGCCTATTACCGGTAAAATACTGCTAACATTTAGGATTTTTGGTCTAACATTGTCATCGCTGATTGGCAATAGTTCCCAAGTGGTTGGCGTATTTGTTACCACTAACATAGAATTGCGACTTGGCGCTACACTTAGCATCTTGTATGGGGTCATTTCACGGACAGTTTCTTTTTCGCGCTCTAGCAAAAATAATCTTGGATAGTGCAAACGATAGAGAAGACCGTAATTAACTTTAATCTTTTTTGTCCAAGTGTCGTAACCGTCCTTCGTCAGTGTAATCGTATGCTCACCATCCGTCAGCATGCGACTAGTGTTAGTACGAGCAAAAGAAGAACGCTCATTGTCAATCGTAATCGAAGCTGCTGTTGGCACAGAATAGATTTGGACGAGACCAGTTTTTTCCACGTCAAGTCCAGTGCCAAAACTATGCCCGGTCACTACCAACATCACCATAACAACAATGGCGACTATCGCCACTACCATCAAAGCTTCGTTAACTGCCACATGAATCGCGCGTTGTTTTCGACGTCTTTTTATTTCGCTTACGTCTTCATTCATAGACATATTATAACATAAAAAATTCCCTAAAATTGTTATTGCTTTTTCATTTTGGGGGGTGATATAATTGGTATAAGCGTAATATGCGAGGTAATACTATATATGAATAAATCTGAGTCTAGAGAGCATCCAAGCTCTTCTGCACACCGTCATGTGCAGCACTCTTCTACGCTTAACCGCAAATACGTTAAGCGTCCAGATATAACTCCAAAAGCTATGCAAGAAGAGCAACGAGCTGCAGGAATGCCAAAAATCATCACCAGATCAGACTATCAAACTGAAAGCCTCAAGCGCCGTCAAGCAATTGCCGAACAAATGAACCGCGAACACCTCGCCGCGGCCAAGCGTGGGCAAGTTGCAACAAGTATGCAAAAACAAGCAATGCAAAAACAAGCAATGGAGCAACAAGCAATGCAAATGCAAGCAAGAAAACAAGCAGCTGACGCCGACATGCCAGCGCAACCAAACCCATATCAAGCTGCTATCAATCGCCGCAGCCAACAAGCTAAACAGGCTGGCCAAAGAATGACCGCTAAAGAAATGAAAGATCAAGCTATCAAACAGGCTCTAAAATCAGTCGCAACAATGGAAGCCCAGGATAAAAAGACCCAGGCAAAAGAAACTAAGCAGCGCACCTTTACTGGTAAGCGTATTGCTCTCGCTCTCGGCTGTGCTTGTATTGCCGTAGTAGTCTTAGCTTATTTTGTAAATCTTAACATGCCAAACATTTCCGCCCGCGTTGCCGCAATGCAGGCCGGCATTGAAGCTTCCTATCCATCCTATGTTCCACGCGATTACTCACTTGCTAATATTACTTCCGAACAGGGAAAAATCACCATGACCTTTAATAATAGTAAAGACAACGTTTCCTTTACTTTATCCGAAGAAAAATCTTCTTGGGATAGTTCCGCACTAGAAGCCAACTACGCTAAAGAAACTTGGAATGCTAACTACACTTCCATCCGTGAACAAGGTCTAACCATCTTTATGTCTGGCTCCGACGCAGCCTGGGTTAATGGTGGCGTGCTTTATAAAATTGACGCCTCCGCCAACAACCTGACCAAAAAGCAAATCCGCACCATCGCCACATCTCTATAGTTGTGTTATAATCACTTCATGACAAATACTCGTTTTGCACCCAGTCCAACTGGTTATATTCACCTTGGCAATATTAGAAGTGCCATTTTTCCATACCTAATCGCTAAACAGGATGGTGGTAAATTCATTCTACGCATTGAAGATACCGACCAAGCCCGCTACGTAGAAGGTGCAACTGAGCTAATAATTGAAACTTTGCATTGGCTCGGTCTTGAATGGGATGAAGGTGTAGAAGTTGGCGGTCCAAACGAACCATATTATCAATCTGAGCGCCGCGAAATTTATCATGAATGGGCCAGAAAATTAATTGAAAAAGGGAGAGCCTACGCCGACCCAACTGACCCTGAAACTATCAATAAGTATCGTGAAGAATGCAACAAAAATAAAGTGCCGTTCTTGTATCGTAACTACCGCCCAGAAAATACTCCGGAATGGAAACCAGGCTTACCACTTCGCTTTAAGGCTGAACCAAAAACCTACCATTGGCACGATGAAGTGATGGGCGATCTTCACGCTGGCCCAGAAGTCCAAGACGATATTATTTTGATTAAAGCCGACGGTCTTCCAACCTATAATTTTGCCCATATCGTAGATGATTATCTAATGAAAATCACCCACATTACCCGTGGAGTCGAATACGTTTCTAGTACGCCAAACTATCTTGCTATTTATGAGGCGCTTGGCATTGAACATCCAAAATTTGTATCCTTACCACACATTCTTGCGCCAACTGGTAATAAAAAACTATCCAAGCGAGACGGCGCAAAATCCGTCACTGGTTACCGCGATGACGGTGTTTTGCCAGAAGCCATGTTAAACTACCTGGCCGCCCTTGGTTGGAATGATGGTACTGAACAAGAAATCTATACTAAAGAAGAATTGATCGAAAAATTTTCCATCGACCGCATCCAAAACTCTGGCGCCCGTTTTGACGAGGTAAAATTACTCTGGGTTAACGGCCAATGGATTCGCCGCATTTTTGACGAACAGGGCGTGGACGCACTTTATGCCTACACTGAAGGTTTTTGGCCAGAAGTTGCTCTTAGCTATCCAGAAGAATATCGCAAAAAAGTTTTATCCATTATTTATGATCGCTTAAAAGTTTTAAGCGACCTAAAGACCATGACTGGCTACTTCTTTGAAGATCCAAAAGTGGATTCAGAAATGCTTTGCAGCAACAAATTCTTAAAGAAGCTCTCCGAAAAAGAACTCTCCGAACTGCTAGACCTTTGCGCCAAAAAGTTAGCCGAGACTGAAGACTGGTCTGCCGACAACCTACAATCCATCTTAAACGACCTACTTGCAAAAACTGGCAAAAAACCAGCCGAATTATTCTCGCTCATTCGTTTAGCTCTAAGCTACGCTCCGTTTAGCCCAGCACTTCATTTAACGCTTGAAGTACTTGGCAAAGAAGTCTCTCTCGCTCGATTACGTTCCACCATCACCGCGCTTAAAGCATCATAAATTAGCTAAAGGAGGTAAAATGCTTAAACCAGCCGAAACTTTAACCGTCGTCCGTTCTGCCGCCGTCGCAAAGGGAACTGCGCCAGTCAAAAAACTCTTAATCATGGGCTTCCTCGCCGGACTATTTATTGCCTTTGCCGCACTAGCTTCTACTATTGCTTCAATGAATTTACTGTCAGCACCAGAAACTTTTGGTCTTGGTAAACTAGTTCAGGGTTTTGTCTTTGCCGGAGGCTTAATTATGGTAGTCCTAGGTAGTGCCGAACTCTTTACTGGCAACTCCTTAATGCTAACCGGCTTATTTAGCCGCCAGATTTCTATTAGACAATTGCTACGTAATTGGGGTCTCGTCTATCTAGGTAATTTTTGCGGTGCAATCTTTTTAGCCGGTATGGTGGCTCTTTCTGGCATCTTTAATTACAATGGCGGTCTACTTGGTGATTCGGCAATTGCTACTGCCATCACCAAAACTAACCTCGCTTTTTGGCCAGCCCTAATTCTTGGTATGCTTTGTAATATCCTAGTCTGTCTTGCCGTCTGGTTCGCCTTCTCTGCCAGAACAATCCAAGGCAAAATCCTTGCCATCGTTTTTCCGATCATGCTCTTCATCATTTCTGGCTTCGAACACTCAGTTGCCAACATGTATTACATTCCAGCTGGGTTCTTTGCAAGCGGCAATTTTGACGTGCTAGCACTACTCAATAATCTTATCCCAGTCACTCTCGGCAATATCATCGGTGGTGGTTTGTTCGTGGCGGCTGCCTACCATTTTTCCTTTAATGATGCTACAATGAACTTATGGTTAGAGTCAAAGTCGAAGGTGGTAAAGTCGGTAACGACATCCGTCCGAGGAAGCCGAGCCAAAAGCGTCCAGTCCAAAAAAGGCCAATCCAAAAAAGGCCAATCCAAGCCCAACCATCGACCAGCAAGAAAAGCGTCAACCAAAAAGTAAAAGTCGACAGTCCAGTCACCGCTAAACCAGCGCCGGCAAAACCGACTAAAACTCCAGTAAAAATTGATTTAGAACTTACTGATGAAAAACCAGAAATAAAGCCAGCTAAAAAGCGCAAATGGCCAATCTTTTTGGCGATTTTTGCCGGGCTTATTGCTATCGTTGGAGGAGCCGCTACTTATTATTTCTGGTGGATGCCACAAGAGCTAGCTAAAAACGCAGTCGATATAACCAAAAGGGAATCAGCCGAAGAAACCAAATATTATAGTCTTATTACTGGCCTTGAATATAAAGACGCGACACTTGTTAATACTCCAGTTTACTGTATGCAAATCCCTAACGGCATGGATGGCGCGCGCCCGCAAGTCGGTCTTACTCAAGCCGGCGTAGTCTACGAAGCAATTGCCGAAGCCGGCATTACACGCTTTGCGGCTATTTTCCAAAATCCGACCAGTACTGCGCTTGGGCCAATCCGTTCATTAAGGCTTTACTATCTTGAATGGGACACGCCGTATAATTGCACGATTGTCCACGCCGGTGGTTCCGACGAAGCAATCTCCGCTGTAAGACGTGGCGGCTACCGCGATTTAACCGAGAGCTATTCTTATATGTATCGCAGCTCCTCTAGTAATGCAAAACTTACCCGACGTTGGAACAACCTTTTCACCTCAGCTGGAGATCTTTCCAAATTTAGTTCTAACCGCGGCTACACTACGTCACAACCAAAGGGATTCCATCGTTTAACCACCGCTGAAGCAGTTACGGCCAAATTTAACGCCACTGCTGCCCATCCACTTAAAATCACCGAGCCAAACACCGAAGATACCGATGCAGTTGCTGGCAAAGTCAACACTATTAATATCAATTTTGGCAATATTGCTTCCTATAACACCGTTTATCACTACAACGCTGCCACTAATTCTTATAATCGTGCTAACGGTAATGGCGTTAACCACACTTCCTATCTCTGTCCAGAAGGCTTAAACGATCCAGTGCCAGAATTAAAATGTGGTGAGCCAATTCAGATTTCGCCAACCGTCGTAATTGCCATGCGTGTACAAGAAAGTAAAGCCGCCGACCGCTACCACGAGAAAATTGTCACTACCGGTAGTGGTAACGTAGTAATCTTCCAAAATGGCACCGCTATCGAAGGCACCTGGAGTCGTGGCTCCATTAACGAACAGTTTGTTTTTAAAGACTCTGCCGGCAAAGAAATTATCCTGATGCCAGGACAAACCTGGGTGGCCGCTGTGCCACAATATGGTGCTGTTTCCTATAAATAATTATTTGTTTTTGATTGCTTTTATGTTTTCTAGACGCATACCAGCGTCCACTACCGTATATGGATCGTAAACTCGACTACCGTGATAAGAATCAAGCACGTACCACTTGCCGTCTTCAGTAATTCTTCCAATACCAATATAATGCCCGCCAGAAGTAAATGGCCAAGTATTGCTAGCGCTCTCGCCGCTTACGTGAATCATCCAACCCTGATTAAGGTACTTATTAATCTGTTGAACAGCTTCATCTCTGTTGCGCGCTTTAATACGAGTGAACTGTAAATTATAAGCCTTAGCTAGAAATTCCGTAATTGTCCAGTAACTGCCACACCAACCACCATCAATATTACAATGCTGTTTACCCTTACCAGAAATATCAACTACTTCAGCCGGTGAAATCTCACGGCCAAGTAACGCCGTTGCCATCATCGCAAAGGAAAGTGGAGCACAGCCATATTCACAAACCGAACCGCCATCCGTACCGTTAATACCTTCTGGGCCATAAAGTAGACTTGCCCACTGAGAACCACACTGCAAATACTCAACAAATTTGCCCTGGTAAGTTCCGGTCGTATTAGCAATTGCCGTATAAACTACAGTACCATAATAAGTACCTTCCGGCATACTTCTATCAGCTTTCACACCATAATGCACCGACGTAGAGTGATTAATCTTAGTGGTAGTCTTTACACTTCGGATTTTTGCTTCCTGACCTTTAGCTGGCACCGCCGCCCAAATCATT
>JAFROU010000041.1 GCA_017429465.1 Candidatus Saccharimonadota bacterium | reverse complement strand
TCGGCAGAAGAAATTAACATGTCTTCACTTGGAGCAAAATTAAGATTCTTAGTCATCCAAACATTACCATCTACCAGCTTAGCAATAATATATTCTTGATTATCTCTTGCATCTTTTAGTGTATAAGTACCCGTAGAAGCAGTGGCAATACTCATAGTACCTTTAATAGTGCTATTCATGTCTTGTAAACAAACTGCATCTGTAGAAGTATTGCCTGTTCCAATTGTGGTAGCGGTTGGGTTACAAGTATTGTTGGTCCATAAGGCATAAAGTACAGCATTGATATCTCCAGCATAATAAGTGTCCCCACCGTTTACAACCTGCCCATTTTTATCACTCCAACCATCGAAGGTAAAGCCTGAGCGGGTTGGAATAACACTGCTTACTGTAAAGCCAGCCACTCCATTACCGGTTGCAGTTTGGGCTGTATCAGGAGCTCCAGTACCGCCGTTGGCATTATACGTAAGAGTTATTGTGTCTAGTGTATTTTTAACAATGCAACGAATGGTTAGACCATTGTTTTTATAGGAAGAGTTAGATATATTAAGATAACCATTGTATATTTGTGCAGTGTAACTTAAATAATTGCCGCTAGATGTAGAAGACCAGTAGATGCCACCATAACCACGATTATGGGAAGATTGGCCACTATAATATCCTGAATAGACAAAGTTGTTTGGATATTGTAGCCATTTCTTTGCACTATTTTGATTGTTTGCTGTGGCTTGTAGTTGTACTCCCAAGTAGTAAAAGCCACCACTTCTGTTACCAGTATTAGTAGTAGTGTTGCCATATGGTAAGAACCAACCAGCTGGGCAAATGTCGCCAGACAACGATGTGTTAGCAGTTGTGCCATAGACGCCATTACCAGCCGTAGCAGTATACCAGTTATAATGAGCGCCATAACTATACCACTGAGATGTCTGATTTGTCGCATCGTGAGAAGCAGTATAGTTTCTATTGACATCACTAGTAGTAGACGAAATATGCTCGAAACAATTTGAATCTGTATTTAGGCAAGTGTCCCAAGTCGAAGTACTACCTTGCATAGCATGGGCTTCAGAAACGAAAGTGGTGGTTGGATGATTAGTATTGTAAACTGCAATGTCGTCCCCGTTGGCAGACAGATCTAATCTTAAGTTTTCAATCATCCAACAATTACCATCGGCTAGCTTGGCTACTGCGTAAGTATTATTATCTCTGGTATCGGTAAGGGCAGTAACGTCACCAGCATTCATGGAGGAACAACCAGTCCAGCCTTGAAGACTGTCTTCGGATTGAACCCAGATAGCATACATTGTAATGTTGTAATTGCTGTCGGCATTAGCTAGGAATGATGAATCTGTTGTAATGGTTTCGTTTGGCCCATAGATTGTAGATATTCCATCTCCTGGCTGAGCGTTTGGATTAGTAGACCAGCCGGCAAAGCCATAGTTAGGGCGAGAAAAGTTTGATGCAATAAGGGCTACACTTTCCCCTTCAGAAAATTCCGTAATGTTGTTCATCACGCCTTCATCACCACCATTGATGTTGTAGTTAATTAAGTAGGAATGTTGCCACTGCGCGTATAGACTTATACTACCACCTTCTACTAGCCCACTTCCAATGATTGACTGCCCCTCTTCTACTGGAGTCCCAGAGCCATCAGCTTCTGTGTTCCATTCCATGAATTGCGTATGTTCTGGTGCCGTGAATTCATTAAACTTTGCTTGACCAGCATTAATCTCTACGGTTTGATCCGGCATAGTACCAGTGCCGCCGTTAGCATAGTAATGAATGGTACCAGTGCCATTAGAAGCAATACAGCGAACAGCCTCACCTTGAAGCTTATAATTACCAAATCCATCGTTCCATCCGTCTTGGTTGGTAGAGCTCCAATAATAGAATCCGTCTCCTTGATTATAAAATTCAGTACCCCATCTATATCCAGGTAAAGTGAAACTATACGGTACGTTAATCATTACATTAGGATCTTGAACATAATCACCGAGAATATCGAAGTGGTCAACTGTAGGAAGGTCCCAGCCTTTAGGACAAATAGAAGTAGTAATAATCTGGCGGTCTCGGTAGGCAGTAGTGGAAGCAATGGCGGCAGCAAAGCTATAGTAGCCACCATAAGTGCTATCACTCATGACCTTAGGTGTGATAGGAAACGAGTCATCATAGGATTGATCATCCGTGATAAATTCGTTTGAGGCGGCAGGAACTAAGAAGCCCGGGACGTCAGAATCATTAGCTGCGATGAAGGTGTCAACCGATGGGGCAAAGTCAAGGTTTTGGGTTAACCAGATATTGCCATCGTCTAGCTTAGCTATCGTGTAAGTTTTATTATCTCTTGCGTCGATTAGAGTATAAGTACCAGTAGAAGTAGTGGCGATACTCATAGTGCCTCTAATGGTGCTATTTATATCTTGGAGACAAACTGCGTCTGTAGAAGTATTGCCAGTGCCAATAGTGGTAGCGGATGGGTTACAAGAGTTGTTATTCCACTTAGCAAAGAGTGTAGCGGTAGTTTCTGTAGTGCTATAGGTTTCTCCAGCTTGAATAGCTTGTCCATCTACATCGCTCCAGCCAGCAAAAGTATATCCAGAATGAGTTGGCGTGATATTGGAAATAGTAAAACTAGCAATACCATTGCCAGTAGTAGTTTGAGAGGCCGGAGTCCCAGTACCACCATTGGCGTCATAAGAAAGAGTGAAGGTTTCTGGCATACTAGCTACGCAGCGAATGGCAAAACCAGCATTTGAATCAAGTGCATCTAATGCGCCTGCTACGCTGACATCCGAGCCTTCAAGGTTAAAGAAAAATATACTTCCATCCATAGTGGTGGTAGGCGACCAATAATAGCCGCTAAGGCCACGATCTTGCACTAAGGCTTCATCATAACTACCAGAATAAATAAAGTTATTTGGGAAAGAACGCCAAATATTGGAACTAGCAGCATTACTAGCAGTGGCTTCAAGCTCGGTGCCAAGATAGTAAAATCCACCACTAGTGTTGCCGCCTTTGGTGCCGCTATCACTGCCGCCATATGGTAAATGCCAGCCAACGGGACAAATATCACCAGGAACGGAAATGTAGTTTTCACTCGGCATCTGTGAAAAAGCATCTGACACGGTGTAGGCTGTAGCGGTGAACCAATTATACATAGCACCATAGGAATACCAACGCGTGGATTGGTCGCCATTTAAAGCATTGGCCGTAAGACCAGTCACATTGCCCATACCAACTGAATACTGCTCAATGCATTCATAGTTATCATCAGCGGTAGAGCAGGTGTTGAAGGTGGAGTTAGATAGGCTAGAGGCATATTCGATAAACTCCTGATTTGCATAATTGGTGTTCGTTTTATTAAGTGTCATGCCGGCAGGATCTAATCTAGAGTTTTCAATCATCCAACAGTTACCATCAGCTAGCTTGGCTATTGCGTAAGTATTATTATCTCTGGTATCGGTAAGGGCAGTAACATCGCCAATACTCATAGAGGAACAGCCAGCCCAACCTTGCAGATTACCCTGGCTGGCTAGCCACACGGCATAGAGCTTCTTGTTTCCACTGCTCCTTGGCAACAAATCAAAATAGGAAGGAGCAGTGATGGTTTCATTTGGGCCATAAATAGTAATTGTTTCATTAGTGACAGCAGTGTTTAGCTCGGCAGCAGTTGAAGCAACTAATGGTCTAGTGCCCCAACCCACAAAGCCATAGCCGGTTTTGCTGAAGTTAGAAGCATATAGATCGAAGGAAGTTGTAGTGCCTGGTGTGAATTCATGCTTGTAGGTGGTGGTATCCATAATACCTGTAGTGGCAGTATTGCCATCGTAAGTAATGGTATAAGGGATACAGGTACCATCCATAACTAAGGTATAAAGTACGTTACCATTATCCATGGTGTAGGTGCCAGACATTAAACTGCCGCCATTTCTCGCACCATAGGTCACCGGTAGCGTAATATCTTCTCCAGCTACATAAGAACCAGAGGTGCCAATAGAAAAGTCTTGTGGTGTATTAGAAATGCCCGTGTAGGTATTAACTCCTACTTGGATACCCCAAGTGTTATCAGCTAGAGTAATGGGGCTAGAGACTGTACCGGCACTGTTAAATATTACGGTAGTATCGTTTGAAGAATTGCCATTGAGATATAGATTGTGATTGTTACTAGCATTAGTACCGCTAACCTGCACAATGTAACCGGCAGGACAGGTAGTATTAATTGTCAGGTCACTAGTCGTGGTGCCAGTTTCTGCTGTTCCATCTAGATTAATGGTGACTGAGCCAGCAGACAAGATTGAGGCGGTATAGGCTGAAGCAGAATTACTAGAAACAAAAAGCGTGACAAAAAGCCACGTTAGAAACAGCACTCTAATAATCTGTTTTGTTCCTGTTTGCATATGACCTATTTTGTGGTTTGTTTCGCAGCACCTCCCAAAGGTGCTTATGTTTATTATAACATGTAAAGTCAATAAAAAACCAATTATTTAATCATTGATTGGAGGCGGTCAAAACGATGCTCGGCTTTTTGAACATCTTCCCAAACAGTAATTTGTTCAGCTTGCAGAGCTTTTAATTCTTTAGCCCCCTTGCCGAGATTAAAATGTTTTCCAAAGAACCCTAGATTCTTATATTTTTGGTGGATAGTTTCGTTCAGTTCATTATAATGACCTTTTTGTTTACGTAGATCATCAGTGTAATATTGGACGATTTCGTCCGAGGAAATCTCTGCGGGTTTGCGCGCTGTATCGCCTTCACCAGCTAAATCTTTTAAAGCCTGGTTGAAAAAGGCTTCGTCGCCAGCAAGATGTGGGGCAAACTCGTCTATTGTACCTCCGGTAACTTCTTCAACGTAGCTTTCGATATCTTTATGGTTTTTAGAAAAAAGGTCTATCAATTCTGCGCCAGTAACACCGGCCTTGATTTCTTGTTTTGGAGTTTCTACTGGTTTAGGTTTTTCTACCGTTGTTGGTGGCACCATTTGGTCTGCCATCTCCGCAACGCTCTCCCAGCCAGTTTCGGCATTTTCAGTTTCACTACCTATTTTTTCAAAACTATCTCTCATAATTAGTATTGTAACACAATTAAGAATTGGTACCTGATGATATTACACTTCATTATATAGTGGATTTATATTGAAAAATCCAGCCTTGGGGGCTGGATTTGTCGATTGTTCAGCCTTATGGCTGGGTGATTGACTGAGCCTTTTTGATCGCGGTGTTCGTGTAGGACTTTGTGTCGCTGTCTTTAGTTGTTTGCAGAATTCTTTCGGCGAGTGCCTCGAAGAAAGGAAAGGCAGCTTTTTGGCAAGAGAGATTATTGAGCTGGAAGTACCAACCCAGATAGAGCAACGCTTCTTCGTTGAAATTCTGCATTTCTGCATATTTCATCGGTTTGCCAGCGATGCAATCCAAGGCAAACTCTTGGCGTATAGGGCTATCGAAAACAAGCGGCCTTTGGAAGACACCCTCCAGAGGTTCAGTGGCCAATCTCCGATAGCAATCTACTTTATCACAATCTCTGAGCATGAGAGTCAGGGTTTTGGTAAAACCGCTGAGATCTTCAGGTGTCGCGCCGTCATGGTTAGCGATTGCTGTGGTTATAGCTTCGATTTCTTCTTTGGTAAAACCATTGAATTGTTGAGTCAGGATGCCAAATGTAATGATGGCGCCTCTTGCACCGTGCTGCGGGCCGTACTCTTTACCGGTTAATGCGATGTCATTGATGCATGCGATGTCGTGGAATTGTCCGGCCGCGAAAGCCATTAGCTTCTCTTTTTCGGAGAGTCCGGCCATTTTGGCGGAAGATTCCATTAGGCTAGCTACATTTTCGATGTGGCGGAACTTCGCCCAAAGTCTAGATGCATGATCATCGAGATGTTTAAGGCTGTCAATTGTAAAAGGACATGTTTCGAACAGTCTTTTGATCTGCTCTTTATTATCTTGATACACTTTATCACCCCCTAGTATCATCTATAATTATAGCATATATTGTGCATAAAGTCAATGTCGGTATTGGTTTGATAAACAAAAAAACGAAAATAGCTTTTCGTCTTCTTTTTTGTGGTACACCCGGAGGGACTCGAACCCACGACCCTCTGTTCCGAAGACAGGTGCTCTAATCCACTGAGCTACGGGTGCAGCGTATATATTATACCATTTTTTCGGGTTATTTGAAAACTGATTGCGTGCTATAATAGATACCATGAGATCAGATAAACGTATTCTTATTGCTTTTTTGCTTAATACTGGATTCGCAATTTTTGCGATGCTTGGTGCAATTCTTACTGGATCCATGTCGCTGCTGGCGGATTTAGTACATAATCTAGGAGATGCGATATCGGTTGGTATTGCCTACTTTTTAGAACATAAAAGTCATTCCAAAAAGAATGAGAAATACACCTACGGGTATTTGAGATATTCGGTTCTGGGCGCTTTGATTACAAACATCATTTTGGTGGTTGGCGCCTTTTTAGTCATTCATGAATCAATTGAAAGAATAATCAGTCCGGAGCCAATTGACCATGAAGGTATGTTAATCTTTGCAATTATTGGCGTTATCATCAGTACAATTGCAGCAAGAGTCACTCATGGTGGTGAGTCGTTAAACCAAAAGGCAGTTAGCCTGCACATGCTTCAAGATATTTTGAGTTGGGGTATTGTCTTAATTGGTTCTATTATTATTAGGTTCACAAACCTAGAAATAGTTGATTCAATTTTACCAATTATTGTTTCTGTTTACATTCTTTATAATGCGGCAAGGAATTTGAAATTCATTGCAGACATCTTTTTACTTAAAGTACCGGCAAATGTGAATATGACCGAAATGAGAAAGCACATCAAGAACGTGAAAGGAGTGCTAGATATTCATCATATTCACGTCTGGAGTATTGATGGTGTCCATAATTTTGCAACACTGCACATTAAGGTGAAAAAATATGATGCAAAAATTAAGGAGCAAATACGTGCAGAACTTGAAGAACATAATGTGATACATTCAACGATTGAGTTTGAAACTGAAAATGAAGCTTGCGTTGACCGTGATGACGAAATGGCACGCGAGAAAATGTTAGATTTACATTTACATCATCATCATTAAAACTACTATCTACTTTAGTAGAGTGCCATTTACGTAGAGCTTATAACCATTTGTATGAATATTACTATTGGTCGTATCAAGACAATGATAAAAAATACTAATGATATAATAAAGGGTAATAAAACAGGTTCTTAAATAAGTAATGGTAATATTTGAATATAAGGTATCTCCTGCACAGCTTTTTCCAGACGCACTAGAGTCAATTTTTAGCATTG